>JACPFA010000015.1 GCA_016183235.1 Deltaproteobacteria bacterium | reverse complement strand
GTTCGCAGAAGCAAAAGCAATGAAGTGATTAACGGGGCTCGAATCTATGTAGCAGGCAAACACCAGCCAGTGGCTGGTGGCAAACTGCGAAGCGTATACGGGAAATTATCCGAGCTTGCTGTAAGCTCGCAAAACCACCATACGATTGCGGAGACGACGGGGTTCGAACCCGCGACCTCCTGCGTGACAGGCAGGCGTTCTAACCAAGCTGAACTACGTCTCCATTCAACAAAAGCTTACAGCACCTATAATAAATAATTTTAATTTCCAAGGGTAAATTTAATCATCCATTAATATAAAATTACTATTTTTACTTTTCGAATAAACGTTTGGAAAGCCCTGCTTGACGGATAATGGATCGAAGCGTCCCTACTTTTAGTTCTCGATGATTGGGAACAGGAACAGTAATAGTGGCTCCATCCGCAAGTTTAACCAACACTTACCTCGAGTGAAGTAACGTAAATTTAGGAATGAAGACGATTCGTAATTTCTAAAGGCCTGGCCGTTTCAAAAAAAAGCTCTATGGCTTCAGTTAAGTTCTTACGTGCCTCTTCAATGGTGTCCCCTTGACTTGCAATATCTAGCTCCGGGCACAGAGCCACATAACCACCCTTTTCATACTCTACGACTGCGGTTAATTTTAATGTTTTACTCACAAAAGCAATATAACAGAGAATGCCCTAAAGGTCTAGTTGAACCTCTGATTCGAAAACTACCAATTGATCCTTATTTGTGGGCACTGTAGGGCTCGAACCCGCGTAGCAGGCAAACACCAGCCAGTGGCTGGTGGCAAACTGCGAAGCGTATTCTTCTGAAATAATGCACGATTTGTCATTGCGAACCCTGCACCAGCAGGGTGAAGCAATCTCACTTGGGCCAATTGAGATTGCTTCGCCCTACTGGGCTCGCAATGACAGAGAAGCGATTTCAACTGCCGTTTTTAGGATGAAGTGATTAACGGGGCTCGAATCTATGTAGCAGGCAAACACCAGCCAGTGGCTGGTGGCAAACTGCGAAGCGTATACGGAAAATTATCCGAGCTAGCTGTAGGTCCGCAGAAGCCCAAAATACCTGTGGGCACTGTAGGGCTCGAACCTACGACCCCCGGCTTGTAAAGCCGATGCTCTTCCAACTGAGCTAAGTGCCCTAATGGCTTATTAAAACCCCGCTCACTTACTAACAAGTCCTCTGTATAGGCTACAGCTTGCTTCGGCTTATGGGCTGCGAGTGCGTCAGATTTCGCAAAAAGTCCTCGACGTACCCCGGGTACGCCTGCGGGCTTTTTGCTCATCTTCCTTCTCTCGCCACATAATCCTCGCAATCTGTAGCCTATACAGAGAACTTGTTAGTAGCAGTAGGAAAATCAAACCGTCAAGCAATTTGGGAATCTCTTATGAGTAAGCGTTTGTCACACGTGCTTAATCTAGTTTGTAAGTTTCTCCTTCTGGAAATACTTTCACACTGTTTTTCTTTAGTTCACATTTTACATATTTTAGATGACCAAAATCTTTTTGGATGGCCTCTTTATTAAAAATAGGAACCCCAAAGCCTTTTTCATCCCGTGCCGATGGTGCTCTTAATATCTGTGCTCCTTTTGAATGAAAATGTTCGGCCAGTTTTTGACAATAAGGATATCCAGAAGAATCTTTGGAAACGAGTTTGCGATGATTGAGAACCTTATGACGGATCAAATCTCCACAATATTTCGATTGTGCATATAAATGTATCACCCTGCGGGTAATTTCTAAAAAACCATTTCTTTCTAGCTCTTCTTTATAAAAATGATTTTTGGCGTGATAAAGAGCCTCTTTTAAAGCCGTGACTTCTGATTCTGCTGTATAAAGCACTCCCCAGCTTCCATTCGAAAAACGCGAGGCATACCAATTTCCAGGTTTAAACTTCTTAGAAATTTCCTCTTGGATCATTTGACAAATAGATCTTTGCAAAATCCTTTCGATAGGAGATTGAACGGCAACCATTTGAGGATCATCGTAGTAAAATTTCTTTAAGACTTCCTGCGCTGTTTGAGAAGGCGCGATGTCATTGGTAAGTTCCAGGCTTGGATCAAGGCCAGCAATATTACGAAAAACATTACCCTGGTAAGAAGTAAGTTTAACGGGTTCTTTCATAATCGAGGTAGAATCGGATGGCATGGATTCCTTCTTTTCCATCTTCGAGCATCACCTCAAGCGCAGAATATCCGCCGAAACGTTCTCGTTTCACTGTGACCCACTCATAAACCGCATCTAGATTGTGTGGGAAAAGGATTCGAAGGGATTTATGAATGTTGACTAAATCAACGATTCTCTCCAGTTTGTCACGATCATTATCAAGAATTGTATTTCCGTTTCGTAGGCTATCCAGCGTGGTTCTTTTTTCTTTGTAATTCCATCCCAAGAGTTGGGCCTCTTCTTCTCTTTTCAATTGCCACTTTTGTGTGAGATTAAAGAAAGTTTGGGCGAGTATACCCCGTATTTTCTCAGAACCAAATTCCGTTTTTGTGATGGCATCTAATTCCATGGCTAAAGCTTAGCCTGTCATAAATGTATAATCAACCATAAATATGTTTATGATAATTAACTATATGAATTTATTTATTATTATTTAAGTATATTTAAACAATTAAAGAGAATTAGACCCGCTTCACGCGAGCTAGGCTAAGACACCTCAGTGATGTGTCAGAATGGGTGGCTGCTTAACCTCGGGCTTATCTGAAATACTCAACCCGCCTATTTCTGTTTTAGGATAAAGCAATTCTTGTAAAGGGTCTGCCTCTAGAATGTCTTTAAATATCTTTCTGCCTTCGGCTGGGTCCAAAACTAAGGCCTTAGTCAACACCTCATCCATTTCATCAACAGGAATAACTTGAACTTCTTTTAAAATTCGTTTGGGGATTTCTTGTAAATCTTTTTTATTCTCTTTGGGAATAATAACCATTTTGATACCTCCACGATGGGCGGCCAACATTTTTTCTTTAAGCCCCCCAATGGGCAGCACCTTGCCCCGCAAGGTAATTTCACCAGTCATCGCAACATCTTTATTGATGGGGATCTTTAACAATGCCGAAGTAATCGCCGTAGCCATGGTAATACCCGCTGAAGGCCCATCTTTAGGAATGGCCCCCTCCGGCACATGGATATGCAAGTCAATCTTTTGATAACAATCTTTATCGAGCCCAAAGACAAGTGACTTTGATCGCACCCAGCTCATGGCCGCTTGCGCCGATTCTTGCATGACATCGCCCAGTTTTCCGGTAACAATCAATTTGCCCTTACCTGGCATGATGGTCACTTCGATACTCAATAAATCTCCACCCAGCTCTGTCCAGGCAAGCCCGGTGGCAATACCCACTTCGTTGCTTTCTTCGGCTCGACCCACTTTAAATTTCGGGATGCCCAAATATTTATTCACTACGCCAGGGGTGACACGAATTTTTTTGTCTTTCCCCTCTTCCACCACATAACGAGCCGTCTTACGACAAACCGTAGCAATCTCCCGTTCCAGGTTTCGCACCCCTGATTCTTTGGTATAATGACGAATGATATTGTAGAGACTGGTTACAGGAAACTCAATGTTAACTTCGGTTAGGCCATGCTCTTGAACCTGTTTTTTAATTAAATATTTTTGGGCAATATTGACTTTTTCTTCTTCAGTATAACCTGGGATGTGAATAACTTCCATTCGATCGCGCAACGGGAGAGGAATATTATGCAAACCATTGGCTGTGGTAATAAACATCACCTTGGAAAGGTCATAATCTAAATCCATGTAATGATCGTTAAAACAATTATTTTGTTCGGGGTCTAATACCTCTAACAAGGCACTCGAAGGGTCTCCTCTAAAATCCATGCTCATCTTATCGACTTCATCCAACAAAAAGACGGGGTTGCTGGTCCCTGCCTTTTTCATGCTTTGAATGACTTTACCCGGAAGTGCGCCAATGTAGGTTCGACGATGACCACGGATCTCTGCCTCATCGCGCACCCCACCCAAAGAACAACGCACAAACTTACGCCCTGTGGCGCGGGCAATACTACGAGCCAAAGAAGTTTTACCAACCCCGGGAGGGCCCACAAAACAAAGGATAGGGCCTTTCATTTTATCAACCAACCCACGCACCGCTAAATATTCTAAAATTCTTTCTTTGACCTTGTTAAGCCCGTAGTGATCTTCGTCTAAAACTTTTTGTGCTTCTTTGATATCAATGCGATCCTCAGAAAACTCTTGCCACGGCAAGCTCATGATCCAATCAATATAATTACGCACCACGGTGGCTTCAGCCGACATGGGTGACATCATTTTAAGTTTTTTAATTTCTTTTTTAACTTTAGCGGTCGCCTCTGCCGAAAATTTTTTCTTTTTTAATTTTTCTTCGAGTTCTTGGATCTCACTTTTAAACTCATCGCGTTCACCCAACTCTTTTTGAATGGCTTGCATTTGTTCGTTGAGGTAATATTCTTTTTGCGTTTTCTCCATTTGCTTTTTAACGCGGGTGCGAATCTTCTTTTCGACTTGAAGAATTTCAATTTCACCCTGCATGAGTTCATACAAACGTTCCAGCCGTTCAGCGGGTGATTCAATTTCTAAAATTTTCTGTTTATCAGGTAGTTTCAAAGTTAGATGAGAAACAATGGTATCGGCAAGCCTCGCCGGCTCTTCAATCGCAGAAACCGAAACCAACATTTCAGGGGGAATACGTTTATTGAGTTTAACGTAAGTTTCAAAGGTTGATTTAACTGAACGGATTAAAGCCTCAACTTCAATGGTTACATCATTGTTTTCATAAATTTCTTCGACTTCAACCAGGAAAAACTCTGTGTTTTCGACATAACGCAAAACTCGCGCTCGTTTCTTGCCCTCTACCAACACCTTCACCGTGCCATCGGGCAAACGCAACATTTGTATAATCGTGCCCAAGGTACCTATTTTATAAACATCTTCTTGTTTGGGATCGTTGGTCTTGGCGTTCATTTGCGCAACGAGCAAAACGTCTTTTTCAGAATTCATCGCATCTTCAAGGGCATTGATCGATTTTTCTCGACCCACAAACAGTGGCACTACCATGTGGGGAAAGATAATGATGTCGCGCAAAGGCAATAAAGGTACTAATTTGTTGTTAATTTCCATGGGTTCCTTTAAGCGGATTCTACCTTTTTCTCATAAACGACTAAAGGCTGTTCATGTTTGGTAAAACAGTCTTCGTTAACCACAACTTCTCGAATGCTACTTTGTGAAGGCAATTCATACATGATATCAAGCATCACATTCTCAAGGATACTACGCAGGCCCCGGGCCCCTGACTTCCTCTTTAAAGCTTCTTTAGCAACCAACCGTAACGCCCCATCGGTAAAACGAAGTTTGACCTTTTCAAAATCAAACAACCGTTGATATTGCTTAACTAAGGCGTTTTTTGGTTTTGTCAAGATGTCAACCAAGGCTTCTTCGTTTAATTCGCTTAAAGTGGCGACAATGGGTAAGCGCCCAATAAATTCTGGGATTAAACCAAAGCGCAATAAATCCTCCGGCTGAATCTCACCCATAAGCTCACCAAAATTGCGCTCTTGCTTTGACTTGATATCGGCGCCAAATCCCAACGTTTTTTCACCCAAACGACGCACAATAATATCATCGAGGCCTACAAAAGCGCCCCCACAAATGAAAAGAATATTGGTGGTATCAATTTGAATATATTCTTGTTGAGGATGCTTTCTTCCACCTTTGGGTGGCAAGCTGGCAACGGTGCCCTCAATGATTTTCAATAGGGCCTGTTGTACCCCCTCACCTGACACGTCGCGGGTAATAGAAGGGTTTTCACTTTTTCTAGAAATTTTATCGATCTCGTCGATGTAAACGATGCCACGCTCTGCCCTAGCCTTATCATAATCAGAGGCTTGTAAAAGATTGAGAATAATATTTTCGACATCTTCACCCACATAACCTGCTTCGGTCAAAGTGGTTGCATCGGCAATGGTGAAAGGGACATTAATGATCTTGGCTAAGGTTTGAGCCAATAAGGTTTTACCCGACCCAGTAGGGCCAATGAGTAGAATATTGCTTTTTTGCAACTCAACATCGCCAGGGATTTTACTCTCGATACGTTTATAATGGTTGTGCACCGCCACCGACAAAACTTTTTTGGCACGCTCTTGCCCAATCACATATTCATCGAGCATTTTTTTAATTTCAGCTGGTTTGGGAATCCCTGAACGGGTTTTTAGTAAAGTTTGTTTGTTGGCTTCTTCGGCAATAATGTCATTACAAAGTTCAATACACTCATCGCAAATATAGACAGCCGGGCCCGCAATGAGCTTTTTAACTTCGCGCTGTGACTTTCCACAGAAGGAACAACTTAGATTGGTTGGATCGTCCAAATAATTCTTTGCCATACCTCTTGAACCTCCTTAAGCTTAGTTTCAGTATCTCTACTTTTAAAGAAACTGTCAAGAAACCTTAATGTTTGTAAGGAATTTGCTGCTTTGCGTTACTTCGTTTCAGGAGGCTTTTTACTTTTATCTTTGGAACGATATATCACTACTTCATCGATGATGCGATATTCTCTAGCTTCTTCTGCACTCATAAAAAAATCGCGATCGCTGTCGACCTCGATTTTCTTTAAAGGCTGTTTGGTGTGCTTAACAAAAATATTATTAATCAGCGCTTGCAGCCGAGTAATTTCTTTAGCTTGAATAGCAATGTCAGCCGCTTGCCCTTGCGCGCCTCCCAAAGGTTGATGGATCATGATTCGGGAGTGAGGTAAGGCAAAGCGTTTTTTCTGAGCCCCAGCGGCTAATAGCACGGCCCCCATCGATGCAGCTTGCCCAATACAAATAGTCGAAACATCTGCCTTGATATATTGAATGGTGTCGTAAATGGCTAGCCCTGCGGTAATAGAACCACCGGGTGAATTGACATAAAGAAAAATATCTTTGTCGGGATCTTCGGATTCTAAAAAAAGTAATTGGGCAATAATAAGATTTGCCACATCATCATTAATGGCCGAACCCAAAAGCACCACCCGGTCTTTTAGCAAACGAGAATAAATATCATAAGAACGTTCCCCGCGATGGGTTTGTTCAACAACAATAGGAATTAAAACGGACATAATTGACAGCCCTCATCATTAATTGTCATATATGGATCCCGGATCGGAGTCCGGGATGACGTAACACCGTCATGCCGGACTTGATCCGGCATCCATTCATTCATTGCGATCCATACTTTTTTCTTTAACCTCAGCTTTAGCCAAGAGATAGTCAAAGACTTTTTCGCCTATTATCTGATTAATTAAGGCATTGAGCAAATTGTTTTCTAAATAATATTTTTTTACAGCTTCAGTGGGTTGGTTGTATTGCTTGGCTATGGTTTCTAAACGTTGATTCAATTCTTCTTGAGAGATTTCTATTTTTTGCTGTTTAGCAATGGAATCTAAAATTAAAAAACCACGGATTCTTTTGGTCGCCACTTCTTTATTTTTATCTTTAAATTGCTCAGGGGTTAAACCCACTTGCTCAGGGGTTAGTTTTCGGCTCTCTAAATCGCGCACGGCTGAACGATACATATAATCGATCTCTCGCGCCACCATGGCTTCGGGAATTTCAAATACGTTCTTTTGTAAAAGATATTCCATGGCCTGATTAAACAATTCAGAATTCTGTTGTTTGGTTTTGGCCTCGTGGATTTTCTTTTGAATATCTTCTTCTAACTCCTTTAAACTTTGAAAGGGTCCCACATCTTTAGCCAGTTCATCATCTAGGGCAGGCAATTCTTTTCTTTTGTGTTCTTTAACCGTAATTTCAAATTGGGCTTTTTTACCTGCATAATTGGCATTGGCATAATCGGCCGGGAAATTGACATCTATGGTTTTGGTTTCACCTTTTTTAATTTCTAATAAACCATTTTCAAAATCGGCTAAATAATAACCCAGCCCCAATTCTATGGTAGAATTGGCAGCGCTGAGATCAGAAGGATATTCACCTGCTATTGAACCTTTGTAATCGATAGTCAAAAAATCACCCTTCGTAGCCGCAATGCCTTCGGCAACCGGCACTAGAGTCGCAATGGCATTTCGCAAATGTTCGATTTCTTTTTCAATCTCTTCACGGACTACTTGAAGCTCTGATTTGGTAAGGGCTATACCTTCATAACCCTTAGCTTGAACTTCGGGTTGGACCTCAACTTCGGCCGCAAAACTCAAGGGTTTACCCTCTTCTAATTTTAAATCAGTAAATTGAGGATAAGACACCGCCAACACTTGGTGTTCTTGAATGGCTTTAGCGTAAGAGTCTTCGAGAAGCTTTGAAATGACATCGCGTTCAACGCGCCCAGCATATTCTTTTTTCAAAATTGACAAAGGTGCTTTGCCCTTACGAAAGCCTTTAATAGAAACTTTTTTATTTAAATCTTCGTAAGCCTTATCGACCTCTTGGGTATAATGATCGTAGGGAACTTCGATCGATAACTTCTTTTTAATATCGTTAACTTTTTGAATCTCAACTTTCACGAATGACTCCTATATTTTAGATGCGAAGCTTTTTCAAAACCGGATGAGATACGAGGCGGCTGGCTGAGTGCGACGCAGGCGTACTTTTAGTACGTCGAGGAGCAACGAAGCCAGCCAACGACGTAGATCGCCGGTTTTGGAAAAGCGTTGGTGGGCGAAGAGAGACTTGAACTCTCACGGGTCACCCCACAGGATTCTAAGTCCTGCGTGTCTACCAGTTCCACCATTCGCCCTTTCCACCACGGGCTATCCAATTTGAACAGCCCTTTGAGTCTCTCGGCTTTATCAGCATCAATCGTGGTAGACAAGGGGTATCTGCATGAAAATACAACTGCTAAGTAATATTATTTTAAATGGTTTAGCTCTTGACTATATGGCATAAATGCCATATAGTCCATCATGTCTTGGACAGTTCGATACCGTAACACAAAACAGATAGAAAAGGCTGTTTTCAAGATGAGGCCATCGGTACGAAGAGCTTTTGCTGAAGCTATCTCTGATCTGATTGAACAGGGGCCACGACCTTATGGCTGGCATACTAAAGAACTTCAGGGGAATTATAAAGACATGATGAGTTTAAGGCTCGATATTCGGCATCGTATGATTTACTCGGTTTTTTCAAAATCATTGCTGATTGAAATTGTTGAAGTAACTACCCGAGAAAATGCCTATAAATAGGAGTATTTATGACCATTTACATTTCAACAGAAAAGGGAAACATTAAAGTAATTCCAACTTTTCATATATCACGCTTGGTAAAGAAAAAAATTGAAGAATCTCTTCGGATGGCCGTGGAAGATGTTAAGCCTATCGAACCGTTACTTGAAAAGATTAAAAGGGAAGACCCACTTATCGGCTCTCCCCGCAGTGCTCTCATGGCTTATATAACGGGTCAATCCTTGACTCAAAAAAGACTTGCTCAAAAAACAGGTATATCCCAAGCTGATATTTCAAAAATGATCCATGGCAAACGTCCTATTGGGCCTGCAGTTGCCAAGAAACTTGGAAAGGCCTTGGGCGTTAGTTACCATAAATTTCTGTGATCTTGACTAGCAATCTTCAACTCTTGACTTTTCAGGAAAATCGCCACATATCCCACCCTCTGTAAAATGGTGGCTATAGCTCAGTTGGTAGAGCTCTGGATTGTGATTCCAGCTGTCGCGGGTTCGAGCCCCGTTAGCCACCCCATTGCTCTTGCTTCTGCGAGGAGATGACTTATGACATCTAATTATCGTGCTTATTTCAAAGTATTCACCGTTATTGATTTCCTTTTTGCCTTGCCGTTACTACTTTGCACGCTAATGGCGTTGATTGTACCCTTTACCGAAGAAGTACGGCCTGATCAAAAATTAGCCGGCATAATAACCTTGTCGATCATTATTATTCCCTCTTTTTTAATGGGAATTTCTTTCTTATTTGGAAGTATAGGGTTGGCCAAACGTCGGATGTGGGGTTATTATGCACATATTGTAGCTAGTTTTATCATTGCCTTAACTTGTATAGGAATTGTGTATACTATTTTCACTATCAAGTTCTTTTTTAATCCGAAATTTCGAGCTGAATTTGCACTTTCCTCTCCAGAACCACTATTTCCAATATGGCCAAAAAATTAACCCCTGGCAGTCTCATGATGAGTACACTCTAAAAATTGCGGACTGTTCAAGAATGAATTTAAAAAATTATCTCTAAGGAAATGTTTTTTTCGAAGCTTATTTTGAAATTGAGGCATCCTTCAATCAGCGGTGATTTGGAAACTCGTTTGACTATCAATGTCGATGGCAAATAATATTTCACCACTGGATAGAAAAGCCCCATCGCTCGTATTCGCCAAAAGATGGTCGCCCGCTAATTTTACCGAATGCACCCCTGCACTTCGATGAAAAATGCTATTTTGACTAAAACCAATTAAATCTAACTGGAAGAGATCTTGATAAATGGCATAGTAGGCCTTGTTTTGGGCAAGATCAAAGGCCAAACGAGAACTAGACACGGAGGGTTCCTCCCCCAAATCAGAGGTAGAAAACTTTTTAGGGTTTGGTGTCGTTAGATCATAAAAGACATGTAACTGAACGTGGGTGGTTTCTACCAAATCAGGATCCGATTGAAGGTCACTTAACTGTTTGGCAGTTAAATCCCCTTCAAAAACAAAGAGAAACTCTCCGTCCGAGCTATGCTCAAGAAAAAGATACTCATTAGATCCATCAATGCTATTGAGGGTAAAAATATTTTTAGCATTATTGTTTAAATTAATGAGCACGATCCCCTTCTTTTGGCCAACTACACTTGCGGCTACTAAGTCTAACTCAGGGTTCACCTCCCAATGATCGATTAATTCAAAATCATCGCCTAAGGTACTTACATCGAAGATCTTCTGGATCTGGCCGGTTTGTAAATGAATAGAAAACAAGGCCTGGCGATCAAGGTTTTCATAAACTAGAAGGTTACTTTGTTTATTCAAGCCATAATTCGAAGCACTCTCGGGTAACTGTTTCACTAACTGCGGTACAAAATTTTGAAAGGATGTTTTATATAATTGGTTGGAATCTTTTAGCCAATAAAGTTCTTCTGCCTGAGAATTAACAAACATCTCTTCATGAATAAAGCTGCCTATCTTGTAGAAAGTAAAGTCATCCACATGATCATCAACCACAGTAAAATAAACTATGCTACCATCTCGTATCACCATCGCATCGGCTGTTAGCAAATAATTAATATGGAGAAAGTTGTTTGTGTAAAAAAGGATAGGTTGCCCATTTGCGTCGAGAATATGAATTGTTTCTACGGGATCTTGGCTCACCAAACTTTTTCGATATAATTCGCTCCCCGTAGCACTCGCTGATGAAAGCGTCGTAAAAAAATAAACATACTCACCGGAGGCCGTTACAATAAAATCAACGATTTCTCCTTCGGCTAATTTTTCAGTTTTACCATTAGTAAAAGAGGTTTTAAACAAAGCCGGCGCGTCTTGTTCTGCATTATATCGTTGTGTGGAATAAACCACAACCTCTTGATTGGGAACTGCCAAATAGTGTTTGATATTAAAAGGGGCGGGGGTTCCAAAATCAAGGCCACAGCCACAACCCGCAAAACTTATAGTTAAAGCTAATAAACAAAAAATTGATAAAATGTTTTTCACGGGTCACCTCAACCTTTTTCGCTTTGGCCCCCCGCTCCCACTGTTATCGACCGACAACTATGCTTGGTTGCGTGGGTAATTTATGTTAGGGATTTTCTCCCATGCCTGATTTTAAAGTCCGATTGAAAAATGGATTAACTCGTGGATGTTCTTGGGGGAAACCAAAAGGCATCCCTATTCTAGCCATTCATGGTTGGCTAGATAACGCCCATTCTTTTTTGCCATTGGCAAAATTATTGCCTGAGTTTCATTGGCTCGCCCTTGATTTGCCTGGCCATGGCAAGTCGGGTTTTAAGCCTGCTGGTAATATTTATCATTTCATCGATTGGGTTGCTGACTTGTGGGAAGTGATTCACCATTTTCGTTGGAAAGAATTTTATTTAGTCGGTCATTCTTTAGGCGCCTCAATTGCAGTTTTTTTACCTGGCCTTTTCCCCGATAAAATCAAAAAATTATTATTATTAGACGGGTTGGGGCCCATGACAAACGAACCTGAAGAATTACCAAAAACACTTAAAACCCATTTAGCCAAGCTTCACCAAACTCGAAACAACCGAAAATTTTTTAAAGATTTAGAAGATGCCGCAAAGCATCGCATGGAAAAAGGTGAACTTAACTTCGCGAGCGCACAATGCTTGGCCAACCGAGGCGTGGTAAAATCACCGCAAGGTTATTACTGGCGTTACGATCCACAGCTAACCCTACCCTCGCCTGTGCGTTTAACCGAAAACCATGTCAAAGCCGTGTTGCATGAAATTCAATGCCCTACTCTCTTTTTATATTCCAACCAGGCTGAACTTTATTACCAACAAACTTTGAATCGCCGCAAACATTGGATCAAAAAATTAACGGCCCAAAAAATCAATGGCTCGCATCATTTCCATTTGGATGATCCAGAGGGTATTGCGGAGATAGTAAAAGAATTTTTTATGTCATGATGACTTCTGTCATTGCGAACCCCTTGGGGGTGAAGCAATCCCCTCTGTTTAACCGGTGAGATTGCCACGCTCGCCAACGGGGCTCGCTCGCAATGACAGGGAGCCCGGTCGGGTCCATATATGACATTATAGACGAAAAGTCTGATACTCTCCAGGCTGGCAAGGAAATCCGAAGATAATTTTAATTTCTTGTGCAATGGGGTCTAGAATTGCCGAACATAAGGTGTCACCTGTGGCCGAATGATGGCGGCAAATACTACGTTCGCTGCCCTTACCCCCATTATGATCGGCCAATAAACTACGGATGTCTTGATCAGAATATTTTTTTTGATAATCAATAATCTGTTGGTAACGATTTTCACGGCCGATGTTGTGATCGTGCACCCCTAAACCGCGCATCATTTGTTTGCCCCGTGCGTTCAAGGGAATTTCACAACATTCCATGTCAGCATCAAGATATTTATTAAAACTGCGCAAAATAGGGCTGCTGGCAGAACGATAACGCTTGCGAGTACAAGAAATTTCGGCTGCGGCTCGATTACCTTTTTTGTCAATAAGGGTCACAATAGAACCATTGGGCACTGGAGTTTTTTCGATCAAATGAATGGCCTCGGGCACATCTTGGCTGCGGTTTAAGCATTCTTGAATAAGCAAAGTAATGGGCAAAGCAGTACCTATTTTAATATCGGTGGCATAAGCATGATTGAGGGTAATGGCTAAACCTGCTTGGTTAATGCCACCAATGCAGCCTAGAATGGGCGGATAACCCATCACCAATGATGGATAGCCATGATCGGGTAAATTGCGTTTTAAAAAAATAAATTTGCCAAAGGCAGCGGGGAAATCGTGATTATAACCGGTTTTAATATGACCATCGGTGGTTATATCAGAAGAAAAAGCCAGCGATGAACAGCCTAAACTAAAAGGGATCTTGCTCGCCAAAATTTCAACGGCATTGACCCCATAAATTAAAAATTTGTCTTGGCCAAAGCCATCGGCCAAGCCTTGCAGGTGTTCGACTAAATTGTCTCCTTCAAAATCACGCAGTAACTTTTCATGATAAGAAAAATATTTTTTCCCATAATTACGGAGAGAAATTCGATAAAACCCTTTAGGCAAATAGGCATAAAGCGCTGATTTAAGGCTGAAAACCTCGCGAATGGTTTCTACTAAGCGATTCATTTGAATGGCATAAAATTTACCCTGCTGAAGCCCCCGTTCATAGCCAGAACCACGAACTTCTAAAAACCGCTCAATCTCCATACCATTTTTATGCATAAGAAGGTTTATTGTACTCAAGAAAAAAACAAAAGCGCAACTATCAAATTGACTAATTCTTTGGCAAATGACAGAAGACTTACGTTCTTATGTCCACTAAGCGCAAAATCATCCGCACCTTGCGTTGTAAAAATAAAAAAAACATTGGAGTTTTGGCTGCCCTCATTAGCACCATGAGTGCTTTAGGTGCTGATATTGGGGATATTAAGACAGTAAAGTTCGGCGAACTCTTTAACTTTCGTGACATAAGTATCTTAATTGACAACGAAGATCACTTAAATACCATCGTCCAAGCGGTTCGCAAATTGCAAAACGTCGAACTCGAAGCCGTCATTGATGATGTGCTAGAGACTCATCGCGGTGGTAAGATTGAAATCCACAGCCGGGCCGAAGTAAAATCGATTGAAGATTTACGCAAGATTTACACCCCAGGGGTGGCCAGTGTTTGTAATTTGATTTTTCAGGAACCTAAAAACGCACAAACTTATACCTCAATCGGTAAAAATGTCGCTTTAATCACCAACGGTAGTCGAGTGTTGGGTTTGGGCAATATTGGCGCTGTGGCTGCCATGCCCGTGATGGAAGGCAAGGCTGCGCTCTTCAAACAATTCACGGGCTACAACATGATTCCCATTCTTTTAAATACCCGCGATGTTGAAACCTTTATCAGCACCGTTGAAACCATTGCGCCGACTTTTTCAGCCATTCAATTAGAAGATATTAGTGCACCCCATTGTTTTACGATTGAAGAGCGTTTGAAAAAATCACTGCCGATTCCTGTGATGCACGATGATCAACACGGCACCGCGGTGGTTGTTTTGGCAGCCCTCATCAGCACATGTAAAATTATGAACCATGATTTGAAAAAATTAAAAGTTGGGCAGATCGGATTGGGGGCAGCAGGCCAGGCCATGTCGAGTCTCATTATGAAGTATAGCGGTAATACCGTTTTAGGCACTGATTTAGGCGAAACCGCCGTCCAACGTTTTGAAAGCCAAGGCGGGGTTTCTTCAAGCTTAAATGTCATTATGAATGAATGTGATGTGGTGATGGCAACCACAGGCCGGGCTGGCCTTATCAAACCTAGTATGATCAAAAAAGGTTCGATTATTTTTTCACTTTCAAACCCTGAACCCGAAATTACCATTGAAGATGCCATGAAGGCGGGGGCTGCTTTTGCCAGTGATGGTAGCCGGGTCAATAATTTATTAGGCTATCCGGGAATTTTTAAAGGTGCACTCGAGGCCAAAGCTTTTACGATTAATCAAGAAATGCTTATTGCCGCCGCAGAAGCCCTAGTGAGCGTCACCCCCGAAGGCGACGTAATCCCCGACGTGCTCGATCAAGACGTTCACACCACCGTGGCCAAATGGGTGATGAAAGCCGCAATTCATACTAAAGTCACCCAAGATTTCAATTAAATAGCCTGCTTTAATATCTTAATAAATTGATCATTTTCTTGCTTGGTTCCGATGCTTACCCGAAGGCAATGACTTAATGTATCACTGGAAATTTCTCGAATGAGGATGCCTTTTTTGACTAACTTGGCAAAGGTGCCAGGTGCGTCATTCACCTTGAAAAGAAGAAAATTAGTTTGTGAAGGAAAAACTTTTACCGAAGGGATTTGTTGCATGGCCGCAAAGACGCGTTTTCTTTCTTGGGTAATTTCACGGATGTTTTGTTTGACGAGCCCAGGATAATCTAAGGCTATTTCAGCAATACAGGCGCTAATACCGCTTAAACAATAAGGCATCAGCACTTTAACCACTTGGCTAGTGATGGATTCTTGGGCCACTAAATAACCCACACGCACCCCACCTAAGCCGCAGGCCTTACTAAACGTTCGCAAGATGACAAGGTTAGGATATTGTTTAACCCAAGGCAGTAATGTTTCCCCTGAAAATTCAGCATAGGCTTCATCGATCACAACTAACCCGGGGGCGGATTGCAAAACTTTAAATAAAAATTCTTGAGTAAAAGGGTTACCCGTAGGGGCATTGGGGTTGGCCAAAAAAACTAAATTGGGTTTTTCGGCTTCAAGCTTTGATAAAAATTCAGTTTCATCTAAGCTAAAATCGCACTTAGAAAGTGGCACTTTAATCACTTGGTTCTCAAACAATTTTGCTTCGATCTCGTAGACTGAAAAAGTAGGTTCAACCACCATAACCTTGCCACGAAAGGCGCAAGCCGCCACCAACGCTTGCACCAACACATTAGAACCGTTGGTGATCAATAATTGCTCAGGAGCAATTTTGAGGCGCTTCGCCAATTTATTTTTCAAAGCAAAGGGCTCATATTCTGGGTAGCGATTAAGGGGTAGTTTTTTTAAGGCGGCCAAGACCTTCTTTTTTAATGCCGGGCTAAGGTCTAAAGGGAATTCATTTTGATTGAGTTTGATTTTGTGGCGATATTTCTTGAGGGTGTAGGCCTTGGTTTGTAAAATGCTGTCACGAAAATAGGCATTCATAAAGGTTTTTTTCCTTAACACAGGGTGCACACAACAGCAATAATCACTTTTTCCGATAACGAGGGGGTAAAGGTTTATTTATGAGCACTATTCATAAAATAGATTACGTCCCCCGACCTGATCGGGGGATCAAGTCGGGTAATGACAATGCGGCCAAACCTAAGCCCACTCATCCTATTGATACCGAGACCCCCTTAACCACTGGCCCTATCGATACTTTTACGGTTGAAACCCTGCGCAATACCCTGGGCGAAATGCAGGAACTTTATGATAAAAATCGCCGGGGTGAACTTCAAGTAAAAGATGAAAGCCTACTGGTTGAACTAGAGTTTCATATCGACCAATTAGCCGACACCCTCCAAGCCCTCGAAACCGAGATTAAGAATAAAGCCTAAATTAAAATGAGGTCAAAAGTAAAAAATCCTTGGGTCGAATAATCTTCGCACCCTTATATCCAGAAACCTTGAGAAGTTCTTTGGGAATGTTGAAAAGTGAACTTCCTGTCATCCCTGCGAAAGCAGGGATCCAGTAATTTCAAATACTTCTGGATTCCCGCCTCCGCGGGAATGACGTGTTTCAACACGCCCCCAAAAGATCCCTGAAATTAAAACATTTGTGTCAAGAATAACCCGCATTAAGATTTTCGAACCTTTTTGATAGCCTGGATCACGTCTTTCTTGTGGAGATGGGCCGACCGTGCCTGCCCACGCGCCGCCGAGATCAATTCTTCAAAATCTTGATCCGACGGGGGAGTAATGGCCTTTAAGATAACAACATCTTTCTGACCTAAAACAACAAATTGAGCCCCTTCTTTCAATCCGAGTTGATTCCGTATGATTTCGGGAATAACAACTTGGCCCTTTGATGAAAGTCTGGTTGTAGCAATGGATTCCATAACACCTCCTAATCTTACTGGTAAGATTATATCTTTTTTAAGATTACGTCAATGAGGAATCTTTTTTAACATTGTTCAATGAAATGTCACTATTGTTTAATAAAAATACATTAGGATCATATTAATTGAATAAATA
This sequence comes from Deltaproteobacteria bacterium, assembly GCA_016183235.1. Classification (NCBI taxonomy): domain Bacteria; kingdom Pseudomonadati; phylum Myxococcota; class Myxococcia; species Deltaproteobacteria bacterium. The sequence continues at coordinate 67,454 of JACPFA010000015.1, read as the reverse complement.
TTTACCTAATATGCAACTTCAAAACCTAATGGCATCGATAACTTCCATGAACAGAAGGATTTTATATGTCTATGGTAAGTTCCACAACCGCTTATAATAGAACCCAAACCGAGGGCGCTGCTGGCTACGGCGCTTATAACCGTGCCTCGGGAGAACCAAGCTCTTCCGCCCCCGCTACCCCCGAACAAATCCAAGCCTGGAAGGCATGGCTAGAAGAAGCCCTGGTTTACCGTCAACAAGCCAACCCCGATGAAATTCAACAACTCGATGAATGGATTAAATGGACCTCTGAACAATTACAAGCTGCAAGTAGTGCACAGGGGGCTGTACCCGATCAAAATTATCAACCTAGCTATCAAAATCCCAACGGCCTACCCCCTGACCCCAATGGCCTCATGTCAGGGCCGGCCAACAATTATATAGCTAATCAGGGTGAAAACCAACTCAGCGTTCGCTTCCCTGACCCCAGCAACAATTATGCAACTTATGTATGGGGCGATAAGTTGGATCTTTATATTAACTATGCCGATGCAAAGACCACCATCACCGCAGGGGTGGATCCTTTAACGGGTGAACCCACCACAATTATTACGGTCACGAGTGCTTCCACGGGGCAGAGCAAAGTTTTTTATGTGATGGATAGCGAAACTGAAATTAATGTGCATGCCGTACGCAGTGAACGCTCAGTCACCCAAACCGGCGATATAGCTAATCCAATTACCGTCAAAGATTTTAATGAAGAAACCATTGCCGAAGCGGTTAATCCAAATACCCCAACTCGCAGCGAGGGTGAAGACGATGCTTTAGTGAATCACTTTGAAGCTGGTAAACTTGATTACGTTGTCGAGGGAGCTGGCCCCGGCACTGATGTTATTTATGGATTAGAAGTCAATTTTGTTAATGTTCCCCCTTCTGCCTCGATTGAAGTGGAAGATAGTACCTACAACGGCAAAGCGGCCATTAAACATACCATTACCTATGCCGATGGTCATAAGAAAGAAATCTACGTTATCAAAAGAAATACCGGCACCGAGGGTGGCCAAGTTATCAATTGGCATTATGTTACCAAAGACCAATTTGTGAATTTAACGGACGATAAATTAGAAGCTATCCAAAAAATTGGCGAGGAAGAAAACGCCATTGCTTTCAACTATCATGGGAAAGTGATGGAGGAAGAAGAAGTTGCCCCAGCTTATCCTGGTGACGCAACCCCAACTCGCATCGATGATAATGGATACGCGATTTATGATCGAGAAGAAGATGTGACTCTCCACCCGAATTTCGATGACGATGTCAATGTTCATGAAATTACCGCAAAGAACGTAACCATCATCAAGGAAAGTTTTTCAAATATGGTGGTCGTTTCAAAAAGCGATAACTGGTATATCATCGCTGTTGTAGGGAAAAATGCCAAGGGTGAAACAAGGGTTGAGTATTATAAAGTAAAACCATCGGTTGTTAAAAGCGTCGTCCTTGGTTTTGAACAAGATCAAAAAATGCACCCAAATCTTCCTATTTGGAATGATCCTATCATCAAATTTGCAGGTGAGTCCGGTGAAGTGGAATATCCTGCGGCTGTTACCAACCTTCTCAATTTCTTAAAGACAAATAACCCGGATCTTACAGAAGAAAAAATTATTGAAGCCGCAGAAGCCAATGGCATTACACTTGAACAACTTCAAAATCCTCCCATGCCGCCTACAAGAGAGTGGCTAAAATTTTTAGAAGCCATCGATCCCGATTTCAAACTTGCCTCTGACCGATTGAGAAGTGCAGAGGGTAATCGAAGAAGCGATCCTGGTCTTTTGGCAACGATGCGTGACAGGTTAGTTGAATTGTTAAAACAAATTTATCCTAATAGAGCTGAACAAATCAATACTGCACCAGACAACCTTGTGCAAGGAAATGGAGCTGCAGCCAGCGAAATTGATGAATCAAGTGAGGCAAGAATTTTTGAATTTGCAGGCGCATACTATAGCATTTTCGTGCAAAGCCCTGGTGGTTTTAAGATTGAAGAATCAGATTATCACACCCCATCTGGTGAAGAATCACAAGCTATTGCTGATACCGATGCTGCCCAGGCAGAATTTGAGCAAGAAAACTCCGGAGCTACTCCTCCCATGATCGTAAGTTTGACTAATGCATCAGGAAGTAGTGAAGAGGAAATTTATACAGCACTTTACAAATTTTTCCCAGAACTTGACACCAATGGCAATGGAGAAATTAGTAAAGCCGAAATAAGAAAAGCCATTGCTGATAAAAAATTCCCCCCTGCATTTGACAGTTCAAATGGCCCTTCCCACACGCTGAAAAAATTCCTAATCCGGATTTCATCTCCACTTAGAGACAATCTTCAAAAATACACAGAACTGAGAATTGAAGATCCTGAAACCCCAGGAGTGGGCGCCGCCGCATGGCTAAACGCAGTTCAAGCGTATGCTACGTTGTTAAATATTCTTTACCCCAGTGAAAATATTAGGCCATACGGATCCGATGATGATGATATCCGATTTGGAAATTCCTGGGCCGATGTAATTCACAATACACCTGGCAATGTAGTTGTAGTTGGTGATGAAGAAAGTTATGCCAATGTTCTAAAATGGGATGTTAAAAATGATGGTTGAGATAAAGGATAATTCATGGCTGATCAAGTAAGAACCAATCCATCTACTGAGAATATTTATCCTCAAGAAACCGAATCTATCGATGAGGATTATGGTTTCGAAGAAGTCGAAGAAGTAGTAGAAGAAGAAGCTGAACTTGAAGATTCCTCTGAAGTTTCTGAAGATGGCTTTGCCATTGACGATGGTGAAAGTTTAGAAAGCGTTGAGCAGGGCAATATTCCACTAACCAAAGAATCGCTGCGTGCCAGGCTCGAAGAGCTTTATCATTCTTTTAAAGAACAGCTTTCTAAAGAAGATTGGAAAAAGTTTGTCGTTGAATTTAACAAAATCTGGCGCAAGGCTACGGTTCCTAATGTAAGTTACTCAACCCTTTTCCAACTCAACCTCGCCACTGCAGAATTAGAAGCCAATTATATTGAAATACTCACCGCAAGTCAGGAACCCGCTGAAGATGAACTTGATTTAGCAGTCGAACCCACTGAACCTGAATTAGCAGAAAATGAATCTGCTGATACGGCTGAAAAAGTTGCCGATACCGCCCCTACCCGCAGTGAAGATGGCAAAGATTATTATGAAAACGAAGCTGGCGTGAGTCTTCATGCCTCTTTTGAAGGTGGCAAAAGAAGTTTCATCCGTACCCAAGGTGCAACTGACATTTATGCCCAAAATGCCGACCGAGTCGAAATCACTCAACAAGCTGATGGCAGTTACCAAGTCATTGCTTATCAGGGGAAATTTTCACATCGCTTTATGGTAAATGCAGCAAGCATTAATTTGCACGCCGACGTTACCAAAACCACTTACAATGGCGAAAATTATTACGGTGGCATTGACCCCAAGCTTCACATGGATGGCGAAGAAGAGGCCAAACCTAGTTTTGATACCATCCCCATGATTCAAAAGCTCCAAGCTTTGCTCCCTGAAAAAAGTGCAGAAGATATTTTTAATTTGATTAATGAAAAATTGGGCGATCTTATCCCCAGCGATTATAAAGAAGAAGGTGGCTTGACTTTGCAGGGTTTAAAAAAGGCCATTCAAGATGGGGCCTTCCCTCCCCCCGACCCCGTGCGATTAGGCCAACGCCTCATCACTTTCTTTACCGAAATCGACGCTGGCCTTGCTAAACAATATGAAGAAAATGCCAGCACCAAAGGCTGGCGCAAGGTGGAATGGATCACGGATCGGGTGGTCGAATTTTTGAGGGCGTTCGGTTATGAGGCTGAAGATGTGGTGGATAGCAAAACCACTGGGAAAGTCTATCAAGTAGATGTAGATACTCTTGCGAATGCATGGGGGAGATTTGATGAAGACCTTGATAATATCCGCGTTCGAGTCAATGGCGAATGGAGAACCGTTGATATTGTATCGGAGCGCGGTTCTGGATGGAAACCTCAATTTTCAACTTAGAATTTAATTTGTTTCCATCAGTTTATTAAATTGGTGAAGAATTCTAAAATCTTCCGCCTGTTCACAAATTTTTTGAATCCACTTGTGGAGATATTTCAAATTTAGTTTTTCTTTATGTCGCATCACAATAGATTCGACATCGAGCAAATCTTTAGGGCGACCCGGAATAAGCTTTAATAAAATAAGATCTTCAGGGGAAGGAAAAGACATCTTTTTATTAAATAAACTCAATCTTTTTTTCCTGCTGAGTGCAGACTTTTCAAGCTCAGTGGAAGCTAAAATCACATCGACAGGGAGTTCTTGACAAAAGAAACGAAAACTCCCAAAGGTTTGCACATTTTTTAATGCTTCCGCAAAATTTGTTTTAAATTTGGCTTTTTTAATTTTTTTAAGAAATTCGGGAACGGCTTCTTTGCTAATAAAAAGATCTAAATCAAGGTCTGAGGTAAAACGCGCTTCTCCTAACACTCCAACGGCGATCCCTCCTAAGATTAGGTACTGAATTTTATTTTTTTCTAAGAAGGAAATTGTCTTGAGCACCAAAGATTGGAAGGTCACAGTTTAGGCTCGCCTAGAAGAAGAATGAATTAATTTATTAATTGCAATAGGAAGTGGACGAGGATTTGCGTTTTTAAAAAATTTACCAAGACTAAGCAAAGCCTCCAACATTCTAACCCCCTTCTTAAGGCTTAGATTCTTTAGAAAAAACCCGCGCTCTTGTTTGGCTTTTTTATTGTATAAAATGGGATTTGAAATCATCATCTACCTGTTTTCATTTCGACCACAAGCATACCAAAAAAGCCATTTAAATTCAACATGCGGTGACCCCTTCTTTTCTTAGCCAATTTTCAAGCCTCATTTCAACAGCCCTCCGTAAATTATGATAGGGAATTTTTTTGACAAATTGGAACAGCTTACGGTGAGAAAAAGATTTAGGAAAATGGAGTTCTGGCAAGAACTTAAATCGTTGCCCTTTCCTTGCTGAAAAATAGGCACAGTCAAAGAGGGCCTTTTCGGGTGAAGCAATGAGAAAATCCCCTTCTTCTTGATAATATTCATAACCTACAAACAAAGCATGATTCATTTGATGAATCACATAATTTGCTGCCGGGGTTTTGATTTTCTTAGTCATGGCAGTAGAAACTACATCAACCACTTGAGGGATCTGCTCGATCATTCCATGAAGGTGCAGGGCAGTAAGCATCGAAATGGCGGCAGGATGAGGCCTGGTTAAAAAGGGCGTTACTAAATAAATATGAAATTGAGGACTTTGAGTGTCAGCCCAAAGACCTTGATAAAGCCTAGTTATCCGTTTTTTTGCAGCTAACCGACGAAGCATTTGACTGGCAGAAGTTATGCTAACATTGGCAAGCATTGAAAATTCACGAGTGGTAAATACCAAATACATCTGCCACTGCCTTCTGCATTTTGACCCAAACTTCTTTCAGGCCAAGAATTTGTTGATCTTCTTCCTTAAGATAAGCAACCACGGCTTCATGATATTCTTTAAAAGAGAGGGCCCAAACTCGCTCGGTCGCTTGTTGGCAAACATTTTTACCAACCGAAACCCTCCATGCCTCTGGGAGAAATGAAATAAGCTGATAAAGGTCAAAGACATCTCGCGCTTGCACCTCTGTTCTACCAGCTAAAGCTTTTATTTTTTGCTCAAAAGCAGTTTCTGCAGAATAATGTTGAACCACTATGGGGGCCAAACGATAGGTGCGTAAGATTGTGTCTTCTACCTTTTCAAAGGCATAACCCTGATTAAACCCACGCCTTGAAAATTCAACCTTGGTGAAAAGATCTAACCTACTTTGGGTATGAAGATGAATTTTAAACCTCTGGGTCGTTGTGGTTTGCTTAGCTGACTGTAACGAAGGGGGAATGATTTGTGTAACCCCATAGACCTTCATAGGTGTTGCAATCGCTTTTAAAGTTCTTAGCACATTTTTTTGCACTGATTCTAGGGAAGCTGTCATAAGATCTAAATCCATATCTTCAGAATAACGTGAGCTTTTGAAAAAAAATCGAAGATTGACCCCTCCCTTTAACACCACAAGCTTTGGGTCGAATTTACGAAAGAATTCCTGCAGGAAGAGAAGATGAAAAATTTCTCGTATTTGTAAGGGTAAAAACATCTTATTTTATTATTATATTTTATTGATTATTAAGTCAATAGAATATAATAATATACCATGGGATCAGCTTGGGGGGCAGATCTTATGGCTTAAAAATGCGTGCTTTTTAGAGAAAAATGATCTATGCTACGGAAATGAAAGGGCGTTTTGAATTTTTAGCTGATCTTTTTCCACCCAAAACTCCTACCCTTTGCCCTCGTTGTAAGGGAAGTTCGTATGTCTTTGGGATACCCGATAATAATCCCTCCAAAGAAGTACTGGCCTGCACTCAATGTGGGTTTTTATTTCACTACCCCTGCCCTGCTTGTGGCAAAGATACAGTTGAATTGATTGCTAGAGAAGAAAAGTGTTTCTCTTATAAATGCCAATCCTGTCAGCATACTTACCAAAAACCACCCGGCTGGTTGGAAAGGCCCCCCTATTTTCAAGAAAAACTGTACTCCTACCAGTTAAATCAAAAATCCATTGAAGAAAAAGCTTTAGAAGCCCTTAAATCTTAAAAAATGAAAAAAACACAAACTTTAAAAGAAGGCGCCCAAAACCAATTTTTTCAGGTTGTTAAAGAACTTAACCAAAAAAACATTCGTTTTCTAATCGCAGGTGCCAGGGCTGTAGCCTTTCATGGCTATAGCCGATTCACGAGAGATTATGATCTTTGTGTTGCCCCTGACCCAAAAACAATTGATGAAGTTCTTGATGTGTTGAATAAACTTGGTTTTCAATTTTCAGAACCTGTTGACGCTACCATGATTTCACAATCAATTAACGCCCACTTGGTAAGTGAAGTTGATATTGATCTCTTAATCCAACCGAAAGGTTTTTCATTTGAAAAGGCTTGGGAAAATCGAATAACGGTAAAAGAAAAAAACTGTGAGCTTTATTTTATTTCCAAAAATGACTTGGTTGTCATGAAAGAAGCCTCGGGCCGACCCCAAGATCTTGTGGATATAGAGGCTTTGAAAAAGATTCATTAAATTCAATCGTTTGCCTATATTGTGCAAGCCTTTTACAGAATAAACAACTCCTTTAACCTCTCGTTACGATAAAGCTATTAGTCACAAGGGTAGGCTTTGTGGGTATCCATAGGAGCTCATAATGTCACTGCCCATTTCAAATTATCCTACTAGCGGATCTAACGTTCAATTTAACAAATCTTTTAGCCAACCGGGGTTTAGCAAACCGGTGGGTGGTGGAACTGGCGCAGCCGGCAACACTCAAGGGCTTCAGGCCTATCTTGAAGAAGCTATGGCCGAATTAGTCGCGGTTCAAAATGGGCAGGCGCCTATTCCTCCGGAATATCCTGATGCACAAGCGTATATGAATCAGTTGGTGGAATGGATCACTTGGACCCAACAACAATTGGGTGCGGGCTCGAGTTGGGACCCTATGGCAAGCTCTCCCTATGGCAATAATTCAAACTCTTATGGTGGGCCCGTGCAAAACTCGAACGGGTTTTTAACCTCACCCAACGGTACCACGTATGCCAACTGGCAAGATGTAAAATATACCTATTCAACGGGTGATGCGGTTGATTCTTATGTGTGGACGAACAACTTAGAAGTTAATGTGCCCAACTATGGCGTGGATGTAAAAGTTTCGTTAGCCGTTGACCCCAAAACGGGTGAACCCATGTTGCTCATCACCCTCACCGACAAAACAACGGGAACAGTAAAAAATATTTATGTTCAGGATTATGAAAATACCACGATTCAAATTAATACGGTTGATCCTGAAAAAACTATTACGGTCGATCCGAATGCTGAGGCAGCAGGCGCTGTAATTACGACAGGTGAATATAAAGCAAAGAGTAGCTCTGAAGTACAAGGCACACCACCCGATGAAACTTTAGAAAACGGTGAATTGGTTTACAAACAACCCAACACAACGATTGGTAATTTGGGGGGACAAACGGCCTATGTTTATTCAACCATTGAGGTGACGCTGCAAACGGATCCTATGGATAAAATTACCTCGGTCACCAATGATCAAATGCCTAATGGAGAGGCTGCTATTAAAATCACCATTGAACACGCGGATGGAACAATCGATACTATTTTTATTCGTAAAGTTAACGGATTAGATATCAACTTTGCTAGTACCGTCAGCTCCCAATTTAACCCACCTCTCACTCCCGAAATGGTAGCCGAACTCCAAAAAATAAATGGCATCCCAAATCAATTTGATATCATCTGGGCAGGAGCTGAGATCGAGACCCAAAACCAAAAAATCATTGAATTGGCTGAAATTACTGGAATCCCTGTAGAAGAACTTTATACAGACGAAAGTTATTCTGATTTAGTCAATCTTATCTTGGCCAACGATTTTTCTAAAGAAACCCTTACTCAGGCCTTCAACCTAGCTGAAGATGAAAAGGTAGACATGAAACTTTTTGACGTGCTTAATAATACAACCTTAGTCACAATGATTAAAGAAAGCAATGGAGACACTGCTGATGTTATCAGCAAAGTCTGGCGTGCTAAAGCATTGGCCAAAAAATTAGATATTGATTTTGAAGACATCTTAAAGAGTCCTATCATCATGCAAGCGTTGACTCACAATACTAAGCTAACCATTTTACTTAATGAAGGTGTAGATTTATTAGAAAAAATGGATGCCACCGGTGATATCGAAGCGCTCGAAGCGTTTTGTGATGAAGATATTCTGGAGTGGATTGATGATCCTAAAACATCTGAACCACCCAAAGAATTGATCGAATTTTTGGCAACCTATGATGATGAATTGAGTGACTTTGACTCTAGTGATTTAAAAGAACTCGATGACAGACTTGAGTTTGCAGAGAGAGTAGCCAAATTGTTAAATAGTGTTCAAGATGATTATGAATATAAACCACAATACGATGGTGGTGATGAAAAGATTTATCTAGAAGTCTGGGAAAATGATACTTACACTGGAGAGGATATAAAGATTCTTGATCCAGATGGCGACATATCCGTAGACAGTGGTGATTATGAATAAGCCCACTGGGGTTGCCATTCGCACAAAATTTGTGAGACGTGGAATAAGCACTTTGACTCAAGCAATACCCGTGATTGGCATTACCGGAACCAACGGAAAAACCACCACTACTCATCTCTTAGGTCATATTTTTAAGGCTGCGGGGAAAAACCCAGCAACTATTGGCACTCTCGGAACTCAATACAATAATCATCACACCTCACATCTTCACACCACACCTGAGGCCCTCAGGCTCCACAAACTTTTGAGAAAAATGAAAGTGGCAAAGGTGAATGCCGTGGCCATGGAGATTAGTTCTCACGCACTTGACCTACACCGCATTGAAGATGTTTGTTTTGATGCCGCCGTGTTTACCAACCTGACCCCTGAACACCTCGATTATCACCATACCATGGAAGAATATTATTGCACTAAAGCGCGGCTCTTTTCAGAAATCTTGCCCAAAGGCAAAGGCCAAAAGCTTGCTATTATTAATGCAGATGATCCCTATGGCGCAAGGTTGATAAAAGCTCTGCCAGGTCAGCCGGTGTGGACTTATTCGACACAAGACAAAGGCAGCACCTGGGATTTTCAGGTTCGAGAGGCTCACTATGACTTGCATGGCATGAAGGGTGTGATCGTCACTCCCAAGGGAACAGAGCCATTTGCAACTTCGCTGATTGGGGCGTTTAATCTTTCTAATATCCTGGCCGCAACAGCCGGGGCTTTAAGTATCGACATCCCTCTAACAACAATCACCAAAGCCCTAAAAGATTTTCCCGGAGTTCCAGGCCGATTAGAAAAGATTGAAAATAATCGTGGCATTCATGTTTTTGTAGACTACGCTCACACCCCTGACGCTTTAAAAAATGTTTTAACTGCCCTGCGCGCCTTAAACCCAAAAAAGATCATCACCGTTTTTGGATGCGGTGGGAATCGCGACCGACAAAAACGCCCGCTCATGGGCCAAGAAGTGGCGAGGCTTTCTGACATTACCATTGTCACCAGCGATAATCCGCGTACCGAAGACCCCCGTCAAATTATCCAAGAAATATTAGCCGGCATTAAAACCGGTGGGCTTGTCATCCCCGATCGCCGCGAGGCCATTGAACTTGCGATTAAAAAGGCCACGCCAGGCGATGTTGTGTTGATCGCGGGCAAAGGGCATGAAACCTACCAGATCATAGGCACCGAAAAAATCCATTTTGATGATCGCGAAGTGGCCAGGGTTATGCTCAATACAAATTGACGACACGGAGCTTTTATGATAGTATCATCTGATACTATCATGACCTTACCCAATTACAAAATTACCAAGGCAATTTTGAATAGTTGCTCTCAAATTAGCCAACTCATTGGCAAGAGTGAAGGGCTGCGACTGCTTATCCCCTCTCCACAACTTAGGAAAGAAAACTCTATTAAAAGTATCCAAAGTTCTTTGTCTATCGAGGGTAATGCACTTTCTATTGAACAAGTCAGTGCTATTTTTGATGAAAAAAAGGTCATTGGCCCGCCCAAGGATATTTTGGAAGTTCAGAATGCGATTTTAGCTTACCAACTTACTAAAAAGTTCATTTTTAGTTCTCTAACTTCTTTTCTTAAGGCCCACAAAATTTTAATGAATGGCTTAATCGATCATGCGGGCAAGTGGCGACAAAAAGGTATTGGTGTTGTACAGGGGAATCGTATTGTTCACCTGGCACCTCCTGCTTCGAGAGTGCCCTTTTTAATGACCGAACTATTTGATTACCTAAGATCAGAAAAGAAACCAAACTTATTATTGTTGTCGTGTGTCGCACATTATGAAATTGAATTTATCCACCCTTTCCCCGATGGCAATGGTCGCATGGGGAGATTATGGCAACATGTTATGCTTACGCAGCATCATCCATTCTTTGAATTTTTACCTGTTGAATCTATCATTAAAAAATATCAGAAGGCTTATTATCAAGCACTTCATCAATCAGACAAAACTGGAGAATCGAGTCATTTTATTGAATTTTGTCTAGAGGCTATTTTGGAAAGCATTGAAGAAATGTTTGCTACACTCAAAATTTCTCCTATGTCATCTACTTCTCGCCTTGAATTAGCAAAAAATCACTTTCAAAAACGGTTTTTTTCTCGAAAAGATTATTTGATTTTTTTCAAGAATCTCTCCACGGCTACGGCGAGTCGCGATTTGCTGAAAGGAGTTCAAGAAAACCTTCTCCACAAAAAAGGAGAAAAGGTTAAGACTCTTTATCGGTTTGTATAATATAACCTTTTACTTTTGAACCCTCACCACAATGATTTTACCCCATAAAGTTTGAAAGAGGGATCCTGGGTTAAGACTTGCATTTCTTCCACCAAACTTTGTGCTACCAACATACGATCAAAAGGATCACGATGCAAAAAAGGAAGCAAGCTCACTTGATGACAATGTTCTGGGATAATAGAAAGCCATTGAATAGAATTTTGCTGGATTTGATTCATAAAAAGCAAAAACCAATTAGGTTTTAGTTTGAGTTTACCAAGGGAGTGCTTAATACAAATTTCCCATAAACTCGCAGTACTAACAAAAAGTTGGTGATTAACATCTAGATAAACCGTTTTTGCTTTTTCGCTCAAGCGAGCATCATCCAAGAAAAACCAAAGCAAGGCATGGGTATCGATGAGGATTTTCATGATTCGTAATCTTTGAAATCTTTCAGAGGCGCATCAAAATCATCACTGACGGATAGAATATAAGACTTGCCTTGGCCAAGGGCGCGCTGGCCTTTGGCTTCTGGAAGCGGTTCTAGGCGAACCAGCGGTTTATTCCCTTTGGCAATAATAACTTCTTCACCCTGCAAAGCCCTTTCGATTAGTTTAGACAATTTAGCTTTTGCTTCGTAAATGTTAAGCTGCATATATGACTAGCCTACTTAGTTAGTCTTAATTTGTCAAGGGGACCTCTAAAAACGGCCCATCTGCCGCGTTGCCCGCAAAGCCGCGATCCTCACGTATTTCCATATACGCTCCGGTCGCGTCTTTGCGGGCGCCTTGCATCTGGGCCCTTTTTAGAGGTGCCCTCAAGATTGAAAATAAATAGCCTTTGGCTAAATAGTCTAAAGTATAGGCACCTTACGCAACTTCGGGGAGGGGGTGATTCGATAACCCCTGTAGGTAGATGGATGTTTTTGGGGGGAATTTCTAATAATTCCAAAGAGTTGTAGGGTCCCCTCAAATTAAGTAACTTTAGTGTCAGGAGAGAATGGGTGACTACAGCAATTTCAAATCATAACGGTTATTCAAGCCAAACAACCAACTTCAACAAGCCCTTTTCAAGCGCTAAGGCCCAAGGCACCTATAACAAGGCCATGGGCAATTCACAGGAATTGCAGGCCTGGCTAGAAGAGGCCATGGTTGAGTTAGCGGCGGTTCAAAATGGGCAGGCCCCGGTGCCGGCTGGTTTTGCCAATGCGCAGGAATATATTGGCCAGCTCACGGAGTGGATTGCTTGGACACAAAATGAATTATCCAGCACGCCCCAATGGAGCCCTTCCCCACAACAAAGCCCTTATTCAAATAACCCTGTGGGTTACAATTCGGGTGGCTTACCGCAAGAACCCAATGGCTTCATCGCTGGCCCCCTGGGTAGTTATGTGGCCAATTGGTCGGATGTAGAAATTAATTATTATGCCGGTCACCCCAGCAATGCCTATGAAACGATGGTCATGACCGATGAATTGACCGTGAACTCCAGTGCCTTTGTGAATATTAATGTTACCGCTGAGGCCAATCCAAAATCGGGCGAAATGATGATCAAAATTGTCATCACCGATCCTACGTTTGGAACCAGCAAAGTCATTTGGGTGAACCCCGAGGCCAAAATTAAAATTAATTCGGCCAATCCTGATAAAATCACGATCGATGCCAATGCAGCGGCATTAACTGAAATTACCACCGATAAATTTAGCAGCAGCAAAGTCGCAACCGATGCTACTTTGCCACCTCATAAAGAAGGTAAAAATGGCGAGCTGATTTTTGAGCAACCTAATTTAGTGATTGATAGCATTGGTGGCAAGACCGCCAATATTTATTCAACTCAAAGTGTGAGTTTTATCACTGAGGCTACTGATACCATTAATATAACCAACGCTACCCTAGATGGCAAAGAGGCTTTGCAGGTGGTCATTACCGATATTGATGGCAACATCAAAGGTGCTTACCTAGTTCGTAAGGTAAAAGGTTTAAACATCAATTTCCCAAATGCTATTGCTGAAAATTTTTCAGCGGGCAACACTCAAGAATTTGAGACATTACAAGACATTGGACCAAAACAAAATCAACTTACTATTTCTTATGCAGGCATGGAAGACGCCACGAAAGATGCCAAAATTGATGAAGCTGCCAAAGCATTAGGTATAGAAATAGAAGAACTTTATAAAAATGAAGCATTGCTTAATGTTATTCAAGAACATGATTTTTCCGCAAAGGATCTACTACAGGCCCAAATCATTGCCTCAAGTTTTGGGTTAGATTTAGCCGATGTGCTCAGTAGTCCGGCTATTATGGATGATATTATTACTTCGGGTGGTTTTGAAAAATATTTAAGTGATCTTGATCTACTGGATGTGCTCTTTGGGAAGTTCAAAGAGGGTCCCATTGGAAAATTAGTGGAAACCATGGGAATTCAAGGTAACCTTGAAGCAATCGAAACATTGTTTGATCCAGAAATTTTGGAATGGATGAAAAATCCCACTTCACCTATCCCACCCCAAGCATGGCTTGATTTTGTAAGTGAATACGATCCGCAGCTCATCTCACTCGTGGGAGAACAGGGTCTCTTACCTTCCAAAGTAACCTACAAGAACGATGGTTCGTGGAATGGTTACTGGAATCTTCGATTGAAGGCCACAGAACGCCTTGCTGAACTCTTTAATCTTTCACAAACGACTTATTCTGCTGAAGCAATGAACGATTCTAATTATGAATCCTCCCTCTGGAAAGTCACAGATAATAACACCGGCGAAACGTTTGGATATTTTAAAACCATGGGACTTGATGAAGACACCAACACTTTGCTTAACCACTTTGCTGTCAAGCTGGATCTAACATACTAAGATAAAGAAGGAGAACCTAACCATGGTTCAAAGCATTAAACCCTACGACTATAACAATCCTCAGGCTAAGGCTTATGGAACAGACTTCAACAAAAAGATTGGGGGTGACCAAGCCTACAAAGATGATCCCGCTGATATTGAGGCCAATGACGACCCTGAGGCACCCCTTTTTGAAGAACCTAATTACACAGAAGATGCAGACGAGTCCTTTGACACAAGTGAAACCACTGAAAGTTATGAAAAGACCATCAACGAAATTGAAGGCTATGATGATACCTCTAATAGTGACTCTTTCGCCGATGATGAATTGGGGCTAAGCAGTTTAGAAAGTTTAGAATCGGGAGATACGGGTTCGCAAATTGTTTTAGATAAAAAGTATCTTTTGCAAAAAATCCGTGAATTACAAAAAGCCCTCATCAAAGAAACTAAGAAGCTACCTAATATCTTAATCAAAGAATACAAGAATAAACTTCGAGAATTACAAAAAGAACTTAGCCATGGCAAAGCTGAAAAAGATGCCACTGAATTAGAAAACATCTTTACCCAACTGGAAGATATTGAAACAGCAATTGTGGCGAGCGCAACGAGTAATCTCAAAAAACAATTTGATGAAGCTCAAAATCTGTTGGATAAATTATCGAGCTTGGTTGGAAACCCCAATTTAAGTGAAGACCAACGGGCTAAATTTCAACAGCAACTCGATACCCTAACCCAAACTCTAACCCAAGATCCGTGGAGTGCAGAGGGTATACTCAATGCAAGCATGAACCTGCAAGGAGAAGTGGAAAAAGAAGCTCAATTTTCTACGCTAGAAGAAAAGTTGGCTTATCAGTTTAATCAAGAACCAGCTTCTATTCAAAAGATTTTGCAAAAATACCATGTTGATTCCAACTCTATCAACGAAATCACCCCTGCTTTAATGAATGCGCTTAAAGAGTTAAACCCGGAAATTAAAAACCTAGAACAAGCGGTCATCACGGCACAGCAAAATCGTATTGCAAAAGAAAAAGGTGAACAACAGGCCGCGCAAAATATTGCTAACAGTAACGGCGGCTCAGAATCGGATTATGACAATCTAGACCCTACCCACTTTGTGTATCTTGCCAAGGCTCAATCCAACCACCGTGACACAGATGAAGCACTCGCGGTAAAGGAGGCCAGACGAAAATTGCGAGATAAAATTATTGAAACTTTAAGTTTCATGACGGATGGTGCTGTTACAACTGATGGTGTTGAATATGATACGATCGACCGTATTGCTTTTAACGGAAAAACCTATTATTTGACGGATGCCAATGGCAATCTTAACCCCAGCACCGAAACTCACCCGGATTCTGTGATCGAGCTGGTCACTTGGAAATACGATTGGGAAGGTACCGGCGATTTGGAAGACCGTGGTGGAAAACCAGGCTGGATTAGTGAATATAACTACCCCGCTAATTGTTACGATGACTATCATGGAGACTGGAACGATTAAGATGGCTAGTAATCCTTCCTACCTAATTTACGACGCAGGGCATGGTATTCTGCTAATTGCAGCGCTAATTCGTTAAACTCCTCACCTCGTTTAAGATAAGTGCCAAAGCCAATCTCAGGCTTAGCCCCCGGAGAAAACAAGATCGTGTCTCCTGGACTCGCTGACTTAAAGGCCAAATCCACCGCCTCTTTGAGGGTTTCAACGGTATAGAGAGTCGTAAAATCTTTCCAACAATTCAAAAATCGTTTGCGATCTTTGCCGAAAATGATGGTCTGCTTGGTAGACTCTTGTAAATACTTGCGCAGCCCCTCATGCCCTAGGCCATTTTGCCAAAGCCCACCTGTAATCAAAATGACATTTTTTTTCAGACTCGTTAAGGCATAGGCCGTGGCTGCAGGTGTGTTCGCAACGGCATCGTTATAGATATCAATACCCAAATCATTGGGTAGCTTTTCAAAACGAAAGGGCAACCCTTGGATTTTACCCAGCACACTTTCAATAGATTGGGGAGAAACCCCAAGACAAAGACAAACACTCACGGCCAATATAAGATCTTCGAGATGATGAAACCCTTTTAAAGAAAACGATCGAATAGACAAATTTCCCGATCCCTTTAAACGATAATAAATTTTTTGATCTTGATACCATACCAAGGCCTGGTCTTGCTGATTGAAACAGACCGGAATTTTATGCGCCAACAATTTTAACCCATCAATCTTTTGGGTAACAACAGGGGCCATGGCGTTATAGATGAAATAATCATTTTGATTTTGGCATTGGGCGATTGAAAATTTGATATTGACATATTCTTCCATACTACGATGCCGCTCAGGATGGTTGGGAGAAATATTGGTGAGCACGGCAATATGAGGGTGAAAACAAACCGAGCGCTCTAAAACCAAGGACCCCGTTTCAAAGAGATAAAAATCGGCGGGTGTCGATAAGGCTTCAACGTAGTCACTAAAAAAGTTACCTCCCAAAAAAACCTTTTTTCCTAATGAGGCAAGAATGGTTTTTGTCATATACGCCGTTGTGGATTTACCATTGGTCCCCGTTACTGCAATAATCTTACCCCTACAATTTTGAGCTATAAAATCGAGATCTGAGACAACATGAACCCCTTTGTCTTTGAAAAGTTTCACTTGGCCTAAACAAGCAAAATATTTTTCACTCAATAAGGCAAGGTCGATATCTTCAGCGGTATCAGCTTCAATGACTTGAGCGCCATGATGAATTAAAAATTGCACTAATGGCCGACCCTCGGGCCTTAACCCCAATACCCTGATTTTTTTACCTTTTAGGCTATTGATTCTTAAATCCATAGGCTATAATTTTACCATGTACCCGGATTTTAACCCTAATGAAAAAATTTATTCGGATTTAAAGTTAGTAGCCAAGGGTGCTGTGGGAGAAGTTTATTCGGCTATCAATCAAAAACTGAATATCAAGGTGGCATTGAAGAGATTACAGCCCCAATTTCTCTACGATCAAGCAGAAGTTAACAAAATAAAAGCCGAAGCTAAGATTCTGACCAAACTCAACCACCCCCATTGCGTAAAACTGATGAGCACCTATTTTTCTGAAACAGAGATTTTGCTGGAACTAGAATGGATTGAAGGGGGGTCTTTAGAAAGCCATTTAAAAAGCAGCCCCTTTTTGGAAATAGAGGCTAGAAATTGGATCCAACAACTGATGGATATTGTAAAAGACCTGCAACAGAACCAGATTATTCATGGCGACTTACAACCCAAAAATATTTTGCTCCAACAAGAAAAGGCCATGCTCATTGATTTTTCTTCGAGTGTTGAGATGTGCCCTGATCAAGATTACTACCCCTTTCATGGGACCCCTCGAGCCTATCAAATGAAACTACAAAATGCCCAAAAACAAATCCACCGCTACCATGATTATCAAACTCTAGGTTTATTATTTTATGAAATGCTAACCGGCAAAAAGATTTTTAATTCACCCAATAGTTTGACCCATTTTATAGAAACATGGAATTTTAACGCTGATTCGTTTCTTAAACACTTTCATTTTTCCCAAGAGAGTGGTGAACTCTTGCGGGCTCTTATCACCTGTACTCAAACCGGTCAGCATCCCGTATACAGATAGTATACGCTTTATTGCCTCCTAACCTTTCAATCAACAACTTAAACCCAATCCCATCCCGAAAAATAGGTTAGCTTAACCATTTAACCACGTAAGGGGGGTTTATGAAAAAGTCTTTATCGTTTCTCACGGTTTTCGTCTTTAGTTTGCTTGTGGCTTGTGGCGGAGGGGCACCGGATGTCGTTAAAGGGCCTTCGCTAGAAGAACAATTAATTAATAATCTCAGTACCATTGCCACGGGAGAAGGGCCTAGTTTCACTGAAAAGAAGGCTACTATCACTGAAATTGAAGAGTGGGTGCTCTTTACGGCACAAGCTGCTTTTGAGGGGAATCAAGGCCTTATTGAGCAGGCTATGAAAACTAAAAACCCAAATTTCACTAATCTTAGTATGGCTGGGCCACTGGGCGGAACCATTTCGGGTTCGGGACAAGGCAAGGGTGAGGTTTTGCACCTTGATTCTACTTTTAGTGACTTTGCTTATACCGAGATTTCTCATGATTCTGGGGAAAATCAAGACAACCCCGACCAGGAATCTGTTGAGCAACAAGAAACTAAAAAACAAATCACGCTCAATGGTTCATCTACTGAAGATTATCAGCTTGATACCGAAAAGGGAGAAGGATATTTTAGCGTTGACCTTGGTGTTACAACCGCTACTTCTGGAACTTATGGTGCAAAAATAAGTTTTTCTCTTCAAGCCTCTTTTGAGAGTTCACAAGAAAATGAAGTCGAACCTATTGAAATCAAAGGATTGGCAGCCGTAGAATCGGGAAGTCAAGTGTTTATCTGCGAATTTAGTACCTCCACCTTTGCTGGAGCAAAAGAAAGGTATCACGGCGCCAATTGCAAAGAAAAAGTGAGTGTTCAAGAAACAGCAGCTCCATCCACAACCCAAGGCGGAGGGGGATTCTAACATGACAACTCCAAAGGCACCTCCCGGCTATAGCAAACCCATGACTGATGCTTATGACCCGTACGCCGATGATCCAACGGTGGGCTTAGAAGAATCTTCTGAAACCACAACATGGGAAGATGACACGGCGATTGCAGGCGATGATGGTTATGGCGGAGATGCTGCTCTAGATAGTTATGACCCATTAAGTGATGAAGACCCTGAGGCGGGTTTGAGCCAATTAGAAAGTGGCAGTGTGCCTGAACCGCCTCCTCCCAGCCAAGAAGAAATGCTGGCAAAAATAGAGGGCATGGAAGAATTGTTGCAAGAATTTAAAAAAGATCTGCCCAAACCGCTGATTAAAGAGATTAAGGAAAAATTAAAAGAACTTAAAAAATTAGTGGGTAACGAAAAGACCTTTGCCTACTCGCTCGCTTATATCACGGCTGATCTTGATGACATACAAATCAAGATTTTAGATGCGGCCACGGGTGGGCTTAAAGATTCTTATAAAGAGGCGAAAGATAAAATCGATGATGTGGAAGATAAAATCGATGCCACTACAGACCTGGCACCTGGTGTAAAAGAAGATCTGCTCAAACGCATCGACGATGCAGAAGATCAACTCAAAGAAGATCCTTCTGATGAAACCATCACCTCGGTTCTAGCAGCCGTTAATCAGATCGAGCAGGAATTAGATACGGCGATTGAGGCGCCTTATGCGAATAATACCAAGCCGACCAAGGTGAATGGCACTACCGCTACTTATGAAGCAACCGATGTTGATTTAACAGTGAACTTCGATAATGAGATTACTACCCATCAAATCTATGCTTCTGGTACAGTTACCATCCATCCTTCTAGTCAAAAAGATACTGTTGAAGGAAGCTATGATCCTTCAAAGCAACTCTGGACCCTTAAAATCAATAAAAATGGAAATCAACAAGAATCAAAAATTATCTATATCCACGGTCCTGAAAATACAAACGTTGTTCTTGATATTACCAACTCTGAACAAATCACTAATCCCTTCTATGACTATGCCGGTACTGATTCACTCCTTGATCATGTAACCATTGGACTCAATGGAGAAGCACCTGTCCCATTCCATCCCAGTCTAGAAGCCCTACGCCAAGTGACAGGAAATGGTCCGAAAGGAGGACATGGATCCAAAAAATCCTTTCTGGATAGCCTTTATAACTTCTATCCTGAATTTGACACGAACGGAAATGGAAAGCTCTCTGTGACCGAAGCAAATCAGGCAATAGAAAATGGGCTTTTCCCTCCAAAGGTACCAAATGCTACGCTATTAAGATTCTTGGTTAAGTTGGACTCAAATTTAGAACATACACTTACTATCTTTGATGGTAAAAAAAGTGATGATAATTATGCTGATGTCCGGAATCGACTTTTAACCTTATTAGAAAAAGTCTATATTGGAACTGGCATTGAAATTCGAGAAGAAGGTGCTAGTGGCAACTCAAGTGACAACATTATCTTTGATGGCACGATTTATGATGTTATTGACCAAGATCAAGACGGAAACTTGGCAGGCTATCTAGTTTTTAGGGCCTGACAATATTCAGGTTTTTCACCTGGAAACCCTCTTTTAATGCGGCTTCTCTTTGGTAAAAATGACCTGTTTGTTTGGATGCACGCACCAATCAAATTTTTCGAGAAAATTCATACCAACTAATCCTTCTATACCCTGGTCTTGGAGATCATGACACGCCACTTCAAACGAGTTATAAAGCCTTCCCAATGTTTCAAACCCCTTCATCATCAGTCGATACCCCCTTTCTTTGCCAATAACTGAGGAAACCGTTGAAAGGCCAATCCCATCCCTGGCCGAGTATCCCAAGGATAAGGCTAAACTATGGTCAACGATCGTTAATGACGCGCCCGTATCTAGAATAAATTCACTCTCTAAACGCCCTTTTTTTCCATAAAGGACGACTGGAATGACGACAAGACGTTTGTTTAATCGGTATGGGAAATTTGCCATAAAAGAGGGATTTCTTCGTTTTTGACAAGCTCTCCTGTATAACGAATCGCCATGTCCCCGTATTTAGGAAGTAAGTCACCAACAATATGATGAAAAATATTACGATCAGGATCATGGGCAACAACAATACCCTCAATGTTGAGAGCATCTTTTGACTCGTAGTCAATCAGAGCTACCCATTCAGCAGGATAATTCTTAACCATATCCTCCCATTTCATTTTTTGACCCATAAAAAATCCTTTTGGAGAGGGTGACAATAGAACACACTTTCAATTCCAAATCAATCTTCTACTTATTACTTCAATACTCGAGCAGAGAAGTAAGGTTTGACCATATTTAGGTTTTTTATCTGAAATCCCTCTTTTAATGCGGCTTCTTCGAGCCTTTGATCAAAAGTAATGAACGGAAAACCCTCGTTGGCTTGCTTAGACAAGATAGCAGACGCTAATTGAAAACTGTCAGCCGCTTTTAGGGAATGAAGACGCAACAAACGATAAGAAATATTTTTGACCGCTTCAATATCCTTAACAAATATTAAGCCATTTTCGATCGTTTGCCAAACCTCATAACATTTTTGAAAATCGTTAAGACTAAGAGCCCCCTCTTTTTCCAAACGACAAAGGGCAGAATACACTTCAACGGGAGTAAGCACCCAGGTTAGGATTTGACTTGTTTGCCCCTTCAGCTTGCGAGCTAGCACCGATTTTTCCTCTTCAATCAAAAGGGCAACCAATGCTGATGAATCCCAGTAGGCTACCACTTCGACTCTTCCCTTTCTTTTAAAACTTGATCAACTAGACTTACCTTTTTCTTAAGTTTAAGGCTGTTTGCCTTTAGCCATTCCACTGAAGGCAATTTTTTTTTATTAGGCTGAATAATCCCCTTTTGCTCAAGGGTTGCGAGAAAATTTTGTTCGGACATAGGGCCCTCTTTTGCAGAAAGAGCAGTAATTTTGGCGATGGGGTGTTCCCGATCTAAAATTAAGACCTCTTCGCCCTTTTTAACTTTTTTTAAAACGGCACTTAATCGGTTCTTCAAGGTGGAGATATTGATTTGAATCATGGCTTTATAGTAGCTATGTATTATGGCTATGTAAAGGCTATATTCTAAAAATTTTGGGCCTGTGGAACGGTCAAAACATGGCACCTTGTTGACAGTCATCCTTCTCGCTGTTACCATGTCTTATCTATTATCGTTCTTGTCTTGCTGTAATTTGTGGAGGGCTTTATGGTTTATAAAATGTTAAAAATAGGGCTGTGTGTTGCGTCTTTCATGTTGGTTACCTCAATGGTGCAGGCTCAAACATCGAGGTATGTTAATATGGAGGTTGCAACTAAGGAGGCTTTTACGCCGTACTATGTGCAACAGGCGTTTTTACAAATCAATGGGGTATTTGAGTGCTGCTCTTGGAGCACAGGAGAATGGAGAACCGTTGATGGGGCCGTCCATCGTAGTATGGCTCTTAGATATATAGTAGGCCAGAGCGATCCAGCTTCTATTTCAGCCACGTTTAGTCGTCGAACGGGGGGTCGATATTGGGTTGAGCGGATGTGGTGAAAATCGAACCTAGGAATGACCCGAGTCCTTTAATATTCAACATCCAATAAAAACAAACCTTGCGGAGGGGCGTTGATGCCGGCATTACGGCGGTCTTTTGAGGCTAGGATTGATTGAAATTTTTGTGTTGATATTTTGCCTTCGCCTACGTTGACGATGGTACCGACTAGGTTGCGAACCATGTGTTTTAGGAAACCGGAACCGGTGAAGGAGAAGATTAAGATGGATCCCGGGTCAAGCCCCGCAATCTCGCACGGAGAGATTGCCACGGCCCCTTTGGGGCCTCGCAATAACAGCGGGTTACAGGAAGCTTCGTAAATAGTTCTCACAAAAGTTTTGGTTACGGCATCGCTGGCGGTGAAGCTGGTGAAGTCGTGTTCACCGACAATCAATTTCAAACATGATTCCATGGCGGGTAAATTTAAGGGTGGGTAGACATGCCAACAATAGTCCATTAAGAAAGGATTGGGTACGGGTGAATTGTTAACGAGATACACATAGGTTTTTTTCTTGGCTGACATTTGCGCATCGAAGGAATCTGGGACTTCTTCGATTGATTGAATTGAAATATCATCGGGCAACATGGAGCGTAAACCCTGGAGGATCTTTGAAACTGACATGGGGTTTTGGGTACTGAAATGGGCCACCTGGGCAAAGGCGTGAACACCTGCGTCGGTGCGACCGGAGGCCTTCACTACAATGGGTTCTTGCAAGATTTGGCTTAAATGACCTTGAACAATTTCTTGGATCGAGATGCCGTTAGGTTGGACTTGCCAACCGCAATAGCGGGTGCCTTTGTAACTGAGAGTTAATTTATATTTGGACATAAAAGAGTAAAAAGGAAGATCCTTCGGCTATCTATGGATCCCGGCTCAAGGCCGGGATGACGTGGGGCTTCCGCCAAAGGCGAACCGCAACGACATCAAAAAGAAAAATACAACCCCATCATGGTTGAAAAGCCCGACACATTTAACCCATTGCCACCGAAATTGTCGATTTGAGTCCAACGGCCCTCTAAGGTTAGGTAGACATCGTTGACCCCCTCCCCTTCCATAAAATCAGTCACACGATCAAACCATTCGAGTAAAATTTGCAAGCCGCCAAAGGCGTGATAGCCAAATTTCCAACCCGATGTAGAACTACCGGAAAGACTTTCGCGGTACCACATATAGTCAACCCCAGCACCTACAAAGGGAACCAACACCTGGTTTTCTAACCTATCAAAACGATAGGTTACCGAATTAGAAATCGGTAGAATCATGAAGGTGAACCTCTCGCCCGACGGCCGGCCTGTAATAGAACCTAGGGCTGATGCCTTTTCTAACATAAAGCCTAAACCAACATCAATTTGAAGTTGGGATTTGATGAGGCGACCAAAACGTAATTCGTAAAACCCGTTGCAACAACCACCGAAAAAACGATCGATGTTGTCGTTGGTGGGAAAATAAAAACCACCCTTCACTTCGCCTGCCCAATGTTCTTCGGTGAGTTCGACGGCTTGAGTGGGGAGGGGGAGGAGAAGAAAGAAGGCAGAAGTAAAAAGGAAGATTGCTTCGGCTTTGCCTCGCAATGACAACAAGAGAGTCATTAGTAAAGCTAGCAATAATACAAAACTATATTGACCGTTGGCATGATGATTAAGCGAGCACCCACCCACCTCACCTGCCCCGCCGATTACGCCAAAAACTGGCTCGGGGAAAATGGGCGAACTAGCGACGACGCGGCTGGCGCTCACATTGCCGGTATTGTCTTGGGCCTCAACCGCTACACAATAATAAAACCCGTTTACCAGATTGGTTGCAATAATGGTGATTTGGTCGCCTGAGCTTTCTTGGGCAACGGAGTTATTGATGGGGGCTGCTGTAAAATCAATTGCCCCTGGGCAAGTGGGGCTGGCTTGGTCAGAGGCTAGTTGGGCATAAATATTATATTGTTTGATATCCGCCTCGGTAAGGCGAGTGATGGTGATGAAACCTTTGCTATTTCCAAAGTTGGTACTGTGAATCGTGACGTTGGGAGGTGGTAGATCGACGGTTAACGTTAAAGAGTCACGACCGGTGTTACCCGCCGCATCATCCACAAATACATACACTCGATTGCTACCTTCCGTAAAAGTGCCTGAAGCAAAACTTGTGATGTCAATGGCGGCCGTCGTGATATCGGTGTTGACCGTCGCGCCCGATAAACTCGTGTTATCTAATATTAATGTGCCCGACTCTTTGACATCGCCATTCACCCGCACGCGATAATTACAGGTGGCACAAACTTCATCGGCTTGGAAGGTAAGTGTAAAAGTAGGTGCAGCTTGAGTTACTGAACTGGGGGTCACTGCCGACATAGTGACAAAGGGGTTATCTGAAATTACCGAGATGGTACCATCGGAATTGGCCACATAAACATAACCATCTTCTTGGGAACTGCTGGCCACGTGACTTGCACTGCGAGAAAGCGAGAGCGGTTGCGTGCCACTGGTTGCGGTGTCCATATCGAGCACTTCTAAATTGCTGCGATCGCCATTGATTACCGAAAGGCCACTGGAACCCGTGATGAAACCACGGATGGCATTGCTGGGCTCTGTCACCTTGGTGATAGTAATATTGGTAATATCATCATTGCGCGTTGTTTCGATACATAGGGGGTTCGTACCGCTTTGATCGCTTACGGCATCAAGCTCGGTATGATTAATTGTGTCAACTACATGAATGGTGTTGTCGGTATTATCAATCACAAAAGCAATATCGCGATTGGGCCCGATGGCCACACTGGTGAAGCGGCGATCTCCACTGGCATGCGTGCAACTTGAATTGGTGCCGTTTAAGGAAGTGGTGGTGATAAGATCAAAGGTGCTGCCATTAACAAAAAAAACTTTGGATTGGGCGGTGGTAATCAGCAACACATCGGTGCTGCCACCATCACTACCCGAAGAAACATTGGCGGGAAAATCAATGGCCGCTATAGCAAGGATATCTTCGTTGTTAGGGGTTTCAAAAGAATCATCGATGGTTTGATTACTGATATTAAATTGATACACCACATCATTCGATTCATCGAAAAGATAAATAAGATTGTTCGTCGTCGAACGCACCATGGCAATGCCATCAAAATTGTTGGTGCTATCTGTCGTTAAATAAGTGGCAACATCAGAAGGATTGGTGACACTCACGCGTTTGAGGCTGCCATCGCTCAAGGCTGCATAAAGAGTGCTATCGTTTGAAAAGGCAAAGCCCTCTATGGCCGAATCAAAGGTGGCGGGCTGACTGCCGGTTTCATCCCAGGTTGCCGTATCGATGATGACCAAATCATCACTATCTGCCACAATGATATAGCGGTCGTCGGGAGACACAGCAATACCGGTGGATTCAGAAGAGCGATCGACATCGGTAATGGGTTTGGTGCCACCATCGGGGCGCTCGAGGTTGGGGAAGGCTTGAATTTGGGTGATGGGAAAGAAAAGAAAAAAGAGAAGAAGAAATAATGAAGATTGCTTCGCTTGCGCTCGCAATGACATGGGTTTAAGATTTTTTTGCATATCTAGTGAAATGACAATTAGATATATTTTTCAATCAAAATCTTGGCAATCTGCACGGCATTGGTGGCTGCACCTTTGCGGATATTGTCGGATACCACCCACATATTTAAGCCATGGGGCACGGTGGCATCTTTGCGAATGCGACCCACAAAGACATCGTCTTTCTCTTGGCATTCGATATTTAAAGGATATTTTGCTTGGCTAGGGTCATCCACCAAGGTAACCCCAGGGGCTTTTTTCAACAATTCTTTGGCCTGTACCACCGAAATTTCTTTTTCGGTTTCAATATTCACCGACTCCGAATGGCCTTTGAACACGGGAACTCGCACGCAGGTGGGGCTCACTTGAATGGAAGGATCCCCAAAAATTTTTTGGGTTTCGTTCACCATTTTAATTTCTTCTTTGGTGTAACCACTTTCTAAAAAGACATCGATGTGGGGCAAACAATTGAAGGCAATAGGATGGGGAAATTTTTTCTTTACGAGTGGCTCACCCGATAAGTAGGCCTTGGTTTGCTGACGCAATTCTTCCATGGCCTGCGCGCCTGCGCCACTTGTGGACTGATAAGTAGAAACCACCACGCGTTTAATCTTGGCTTGATCATGAATGGGTTTTAAAGCCACCACCATTTGAATGGTCGAACAATTGGGATTCGCAATGATCCCCTTTTGTTTATATTTGGCAATGTCACCGGGGTTAACTTCGGGCACTACCAAAGGCACGTCGGGATCCATGCGAAAAAAACTGGTGTTATCAACCACCACGGCACCGGCTTTGGCAGCAAGCGGGGCAAACTTTTGGCTAATAGAGGCACCGGCTGAAAACAGGGCAATGTCGATTCCTTTAAAAGAATCTTCTTTTAATTCTTGAACTACAATGGGTTCACCTTTGAAAGTTAACGTTTTGCCTGCACTTTTTTGACTGGCCAACAGACGCAAGTTTCCAACAGGAAATTGGTGTTCTTCTAGCACTTTGATCATCTCATTACCCACTGCGCCGGTGGCACCCACGACCGCTATGTTGTAAGTATTTTTTTTCATAGGAATCCATCAATTATTATGAATGGATCTTCCGGTCAAGCCGGAAGATGACACGAATGGCTTTGGTCTAGCCAACTCATTCCATCTTCTCATCCGACTTGTCTGAATAACCGTGGCGCGCGGTATTACGCGTGATTGTTTGAGGACGGGTCATTTTATTAATGACCTCAGGCAATTCGTGCCAGGGGTCTTCGGTGATAACGGGCCTTAGGAAATTTTGCCCCTCATCCATTTGCACAGCAGCCTCAACCAGCGGATGGCCTTGCATCGTGGTTTTGTAGCCTAAGGCTAGCCATCTAATATGAGGGTTCCTAACCCAATCAACGAGGGTTTTTTCTTCAGGTTTTAAATTCACCCACGTAACGCGAAAATTAAGATTATCTCGGCCAAATTTACGGTAAAGTGCATCATAAATGGCACTCCCCTTGGAATACTCAGAAGAGCCTTTCTTGGGTGCGATAGGGATTCCCGTCTCCATCATCGCAGGGCCGGCAATAGCAACCGCAACGTTATTGCCCGTCAACAAAGCCGCACCCATAAGCGCCACGGCCTCGGCCACCGACATTTCAGGACTCACCACCACCAAACCACGATCTGCTATTTTTTCGGTGCGAGGTAAAAAGCTAACTTTGTTAACTTCTCCAGGAAGCCCCGGCTGATAATAGAAAGGTTTTTCAACTCTGGCTTGAACCCGATAAGCCATTTTCTCAAGCCCCTCAAAAGCTTCAGGCTCTTCTTTGGGTTTTTTTGGAACAAATTTTACAAACTGCCAAAGATAATCATGCCCGCCCGCTTTAGCACCCACTCCCGACAAATAAAAGCCACCAAAGGGTTGGCGGCCCACAATCGACCCGGTGATGGCTCGATCAAAATACAAATTCCCTGCCTTTAGGGTTTTAGCAAAATAGCGGCGCAAATCCGGTGACCGAGTGACAACGCCACCGGTCAGGGCAAAACGGGTAGCATTAGCCACACGAACGGCTTCTTCTCGGGTTTTAACTCTCACAATATTTAAAACCGGACCAAAATATTCTTCTTGGAACAAGGGAGAATCGACTTTGACGTTTTTAAAGATCGTGGGTCTAAGAAAATAAGGGGTATTAGTATCGGCCAATTCTGGTGGAGTTTGGCGCATACGCCCGTCTAAAATTAACTCACCCCATCCGTTGTCAACACCCGCTTGAATGCGCCCATGGAGCCTTAGCAAGGCATCGTGATCGGTCACGGCCCCAGTGTAGTTGGCAAAATTTCCGGCATCACCCACTTGCACTGCCTCAAACGATTCTTTGATACGCGCTACCAACGTTTCAAAATAGTCATCGCCGGCTTTTCCAACGGGTGCTAAAACAATTAAATTATCGAGGGCCGAACATTTTTGGCCAGAAAATAATAATTTTGATTGTTTCACATACCGCACAATATCGTCAGAATGGGCATCAGAGGCCACCACCAGAAAATTCTTTCCTCCCATTTCAGCTAAGACGGTTTTACCACGGGGTGTGTCTGCTTGATAAATTTTGACACCGGCTGCCATCGAACCGGTAAAGGCAACAATCTGCACTTCAGCAAAAGAACGCAAATATTCGCCCGTTTCACGACCACCCGGTAAAAAATGAACCGCTTCAACTGGGATCCCTGCTGCATGATAAAGCTCGGTGAGTCGAAATGCAATTTTAGGAGTTTGAGGAGCGGGTTTTAAAATCACAGTATTTCCCGTGACCAAGGCAGCCGAAGACATGCCGGTTAAAATGGCTAAAGGAAAATTCCAGGGGGCAATGATCGCTGCCACCCCTTTGGGCTTCATGGCAAGAGAGGGATCGGCCTTTGCTTTGGCTACGGCATCACGGGCATAAAATTCGAGAAAGTCGATGGCCTCGGCAATATCTTTGTCGGCCTCATCGGCGGTTTTGCCAGCCTCGCGGATGATAAGATCTCTTAAAGCAACTCGATCGTGGCGCATGAAATAAGCCACGCGCAACAGTTTCGCGGCTCGTTCTTCAATAGTAATTTCGGCCCAGCCCTTGCTTAAACCTCCGGGGCGATGATAAAGCTCGGCATGGGCTATTTGCACCGCCTTTCTAGCCATTTCATAAGTTGAGTTGGGGGCTACACCTATAATTTCTCGTGGATTAGAAGGGTTGCGAGAAACCAAGCGGCCAACATCGGGGGGACCGCTAACCCTGTCTCCCCCTATAATAGCGGGGATACTAATCACATCCTCTCGCTCACGTGCTGACGCCAACCGTGAAGCCGCTAACTGGCGAAGTACGACTTCTCGGTTATGTGGAAAGACAAAATTAACCACGGGTTCATTCTGAAAGGAATGATCTAAATTAGTTACTTTAGCTGGTGGCAATTCTTCTACAAGCTTGGGTTCAGCTTGCCATTCTGTTTCATGCCCTGCCAAGGGATCTTGCAACAAGCGTTTCAGGTCATCAAGCCTCAACACTCCTGTAGTTTGGCGCAAGAAAGAATCTTGGCTAGAATTTTCCAACATGCGCCTTGCCAAATAAGCCATCCCGCGCATCATGTCGCCCACCGGGCTATAAACGGCAACCGGCACCCCTAGCTGTACCATGGCATGCAAATAACGATCGGCCATGCCGTAGAGCATTTGCACTTCAATGGGAACGTTGCGAGTACTCGCAAGATCCAAAGCCCTCGCCAAAGATTGCAAATTATGACTGCCAAAGGCAGCTCGCAGATGTTTGGCCGTTCCTAAAAGATAATCCACCCCTTCGTTGTAACTCACATCACTTTTCCATTTACCATCGAAGATGGGATCGGCAAAACCAAACCATGCGCTGGTTAGCCGCTCAACATCAAGGTTGGCACCTTTGACCAAACGAATCAGGATCGAAGGCGCACCACCAGCTACTTTCCGCCCTTCACTATAAGCCTCGAGGTCGGTTAAAACTTTGCGAGAATCTTTGGTGTAGGCTTGCACCACAATACCGACACGACTCATGTCGCGATATTCGGGGCGATCAAACAGGGTTTTAAAAATGGCGTTGGTCGTGTCGCGCACGGCATAATGCTCGGCATCAAAGGTGATCCCGATACGTAAACCCGTTGTGCGTTCGACCCGGCGAATTTTGTCGATGAGTGGAATGAGGCGATTAACGACATAATCAACGGTTCCTTGAGGATCAAAGGGATTAAACTGGGAATAGAAAGAAGAGATTTTAACGCTGAGTTGCACGTCCATCAAATCTTGTTCTTTAAAAAGACGGATCTGCAACGGCCGGCCAGCATTGATGCTGCGGATGCGAACTCGATTGGCTTCGGCTCGTACTTTAATTTCCGAAGCGTTGGCTTGCAATGAATCGAGCACTTGATCGTAACTGCTGAGATAAATTTGTTCTTCCCCCACTCGCACCACATTCTCACCCAAAATATCCACGATCACAAACTGACCGCGGAGCATCATTTCAAGCACCTTGGGGCCTACCTCGCTTGGTTTTTCGGCCATGATATAGCGATGCCCCATGGTTTCGATGTTACTTCGAATGGCTCGGGCAAAGGGCCCGTGTAGAAAAGGCAGATGACGGATGACTCGCGCCACCACGGCTCCAGCAATAAACTCTCGCGGAAAACGAAAATCAAAGGGGAAATATTCAGCAAATTTTTCAACCACTTCACGATCGGATAAAGTGTCGGGCAACACATCGGTAAATTGCATGACCTTGGCAAGCACATCGCCATTACCAGGCTTGGCCAGGATGTTTGTGATTTGGTCTTGACGGCGCACGACACGCGGGACTTGATGATCGCGAGAAAGTTGGTAGAGATGAACCCCTAAGGCTATCCTGCGATCTTGCGGGCTCATATCTGCACGCCAAGCTGGCCCAGCCAAGCCTACCCCTTGCATCATCATTACAGGGTTGCCAACTGGATCAATTCTTTGAATCTCGGGCATACGAACTCCTGCACCTACATTGGCCGGCGCCCAACCTCCCCCATTCCACCACGAACCTCCCTTACCTTTTAGCTTAGCCCACAGACCAAAATATTTTCCCTGTAAATCGGCATAGCGTTTGAAAACACGGGCCTTATAGTCCCACCCTGCACTTAAAGGTTCAATGGGGCCACCGATCACACGACGCACATTATACAACCCCACACCTAAACTTACCACATCGGCCACTGCATCAACGGCAAGATTCGAAGTGTTTTTGGGTGGCTCAAAACCCAACCTGCCTATAAAATAATGATTGGCCATCATGGTACCACCCAAATAAAGCTGGGGTAGGCCCGCCTTGGTAACTGGCACCCAAGGTAAAAACCGAGTTGCTTCGCCACCCAAACCTTTGATGCCATGAACCACCCCCATCGTGCGGCCTGCCAACCATCCGGGAATTTTAAAGAGGGGTAAAAAGATGGCCGCGGATTGTAATTGATCTGACCATGAGGCACGTACAGGTTCTCCTAGGCTTGAACTTAACCATCGATTGCTGGCTACAAAAAAGGGAACTTCTAAAGAAGTAGCTCCTGCAGCTGCCAACACTTGCGGAATTTTTCCAACCGATAACAGCGTGGGAGCACCTCGGCCAATCAAACGCCCCAATAAGCCTGCATAAGTAAAACGAAAAAAATGCGTGCTACCATAGAGGGGTAGCAACATTTTAAAATCAACTACTTCATCGGCCAATTTTGACCCGCGATAAACTGCTCGCTCTAACCACGGGCCCTGCCCCATGATGATTTGGCGCTGTCTTTTAGCTTCGGCCAATAATCTTTTTGCGCCACGAGGCGTAAGCCCATGCCCCTGTGATTCGACCAATACGCTAAAGACATGGGCGGCTAGGGCCTCCCCGTCTTTCATCTGTTTTAATTCATAACCCAGAGCCTGTACATGATCATAAAAAATCTCAGGATCCGTGGGAAGGCTGAAGGCCAGCAGCTTAGCTAAATAACGAGGATATTCTAAACTCGCGATGAACTGAATTTTTTCGTCAGGGTTAAGAAACTGGTAAGCACTTAAAAGACTCGCGCCCTGATCAACAAACTTTTTTATCTTGAATAATAAAGGGCTAACCGATTCCCTCATCGCCTCATCTTGTTTCATGAAAGCAAAAAGAACCTGCAAAACAATTTCGGCTTGCTGATGAGCAGTGAAACCCGAGCTATCCTCGCAGTGAGGAGAGGAAACAGGAAAAGAAGCACCCTGTATGGAACAAAGAGAAGCCAACTCTCTACCCTGGCATTCTCCCCCCATGATATTCTTGATACACTATATTGTACGTTTAATAACGATTTAGCGAAGGGCACATCAAATAGCAAGTGAAAGCAATTAGCAATTAAAGGAAAAGGAAGTCTTTTCGAAGCGGGAAGAGGTTACCCGAAACCCCTTTGCTCGGGGTTGAGGGAACCTCTGCCGGATTCGAAAAGACGTGACTCGATTTACAGATGAATTGAAGAATAAAATGGAGGATTGCCACGCTCGCAAACGGTGCTCGCTCGCAATGACATATGTTAGCGATGTAATTGATAGAATGGCTCACCCGCATTGAGCAGTGCCATGGCTCGCCACGGCCGCCTGGCCAGCCTTTCCCCTATCCATACAGCCACCCCGCAATAAATCATGCCAATCAAGATATCGACCACATAATGATGCCTTAAGTAAACCGCGGCCCAAATCATGATTAAAAAATACACCAAACTAGGCCACAACCAAATGCGTTTATAACGATAGGCAAAAATAACGGTCAACAGAGTTACCCCGGCATGCATGGAAGGGATGGCCCCAAATACAATCGGGTTATACTTATAAAGATCTTGATAAAATTTGAGCCCTAACAAGGTATCAAATCGGCTTAAGCCCGCTGCATCGCCTAAAACCTGCATGGCCGGTAGGTTAAAACCATGCTGATCCACATACCAAGGGGGCGCCACGGGAAAAAAGACATGGGTTAGTATCGCCATGAGATTCATCAAAAGAAAACAAACTCCCACCCGATGAAAAAGATCATAACGTTTGCAAAAGAAAAAAATGAGGCACAAAATCAATAAGCCAGGTTCATGAAAAAAATACACCATTCCCGCTAAGGTATCGAACACGGGCCCAGCCCAAAGATTTAAAAAATCGCAGAGCAATATTTTTTTACCAGCCCAAGTGACACCAAACCAATTTAAGTCCCAGTTATAAACATCTTGAATATGAAGCGGCCCAAACCAATTTTTTGGGAAAAACCGGACCGAATCATAAAGAATAGAATGGATAACGTAAGGAAACCCCAACAATAAAAAAAGCCTGGTTTGGGCATGAAGAAAATAGAGCAATAAAACGGCCCCTACAAACAAGAGATTGACCCAATGAATGCCTGCAATAAAATAAAGGGCTACCAAATAAAGCAGGCTTACACTTAAGGCCCACCCTGGCCGAAAACTAATGGCCATGCCGACCACCATCAACGAGCTTGATCCAGGCGGGGAAAATTAAGCTTACCACCACAAAAATCATGGTGATACCGAGGATTGCCAACCATCCCACCGATTGCAGTGAAGAATG
Source organism: Deltaproteobacteria bacterium (assembly GCA_016183235.1). NCBI lineage: Bacteria > Pseudomonadati > Myxococcota > Myxococcia > Deltaproteobacteria bacterium. The sequence continues at coordinate 34,122 of JACPFA010000015.1, read as the reverse complement.
ACTGGCTAAGGCAAACCCACCAAAACCTAGCAGCGAAGTAAAATTGGCCATGAAGATAGGGGGTAAAATAGAATTAGAAACTTCTTCCATTGATCTGGCACCTTCTTCGTAATGGTGAAAATAATGGATAAAGCTATCGACGCCCGTGGCAAAAATAATGGGGATCATACAAACATTTAAAATATTTAAATTCAAACCTACCAATTTCATGAGCCCAGCCAAGAGCGGTAACACCGCAATCATGGGGAAAAACACCAGCACAATGCCTCGCAATGAATTGAAATCTAAAACCAATACAAAAGCCAAAAGAATGAAAATAAGCACCATGGCCCGGGGCCCCTCTTTTTCAACTAAAAACAAAATATCGGAGGCAATAAAGCTATCCCCACTGGCGGAAATTTGGGTTTTATTTTCGAGTTCGATCCCACCCAAAGCACGAGTAAATTCCTTCAAACCCCGCTCATTACCCAACCCAACGCCAGGGAAAAGATAAATTGCTGAATAAACCCCCAGCCCTTCTTTAATAGGAAGAAAAAACTTTCGAACCGAATTGGGCAAATTTTCTCGAGTGATAAGAGGAATGTCTTGAATCTTTTCTAGATTAGTTAAAAAATCGCGGTCTTGATCCCGCATGGGAATTTTTAACTGTTTAAATTTTTTAGCGGTAGAAGCAACCACGACCTTTTTTTCAGCCTGCTGTTCAGGGACAAATTTATCTAAAGAAATAATATCGTTGAGCAGATGGCTTTCTTTGGTTTCTTTCATCTTCTTTTTCAAAGTGCTTACAATAAGTTGTTCTTGCTCAAGGCTAGCTGCTAACACCACCGGTGGACGCAACGGTTGATCGATAATCTTCAAAACCTTTTCTTCTAATTTACTACTGGTGATTTCGCGGTTTTCAATATCACCACTATCAAAATGAATGGTTAACATTTTGGGCAACACAACGCCGGAGTAAATAAGAAAGGCCAACCCCAACAAAAGACAAGTCTTTGGAAAACGCACGGTCTTCGCCAACCAACTAAAGTTACCAAACCATTTAATGTTACCTAATTTAATCTTACCCCAACTCATAAGATTAAAGCGTTCAGCAATGATAAAAAGACAAGGCATCACCACTAACATCGCTACAAAACTAGAGGCCATGCCAATAAAACCCACCACACCAAATTCAAAAAACCCACGAAACTCCGAACCCACCAACGCCAAGAAACCAGCTAAATTAATCAAGCAAGAACTTAAGGTTGCCCGCCCCGTTAAGGCGAAAGTTGTTTCTAAAGCTTTTTGGATGGATTTCCCTGAAGCACGTTCGAATTTGTAGCGACTCAATAAAAATATTCCATAATCACTCCCCAATCCCAGGAGGATGGCGCCCGTAAAGCCGGTGACCAAATTAATATGACCAAAGAGGAGATACGTTGCCCCACCGGCCCACAAACAAGCCGCCGCCAAAGGGATGCCAATCAAAAATGAAGAAGCCAAATCGCCATAGAAAAGGGTTAACACCAAGGTCAGTAATAAAAAGACAATAACCGATACCTTGATCACTTGGCTTTTGAGATATTTGTTTTGATCAAGTAAAGTTTTGTAGTCCCCTGTAAAATCAAATTTAATCCGCTCCCCAAACTGCTGATGATTGATACCATCCATGGTATGCTGCACTTCTTTCACTAATTTTTCACTGGCATCTAAGTTCAAAAAGGAAGTGGTGGATTTAATCCAAACGACAAAGAGCTTATCTTCGGGGCTATAATAATAACCTTCATTTTGGGGGTTAACCTTGGGTTTGTCTTCAAGCAACTTTGAAGTTTTTTCAGATGAATCTTGAGCGGGAGATTCAGACGGTTTCTTTCCCAACAATCTTTCTACTTTGCGGCGGTATTTTGCTTCAATGTCTGACAAATCAAGACTTGCCGAATCTTCGGGATCGGTAAAATCGAGCAGATTAGAAAACACCACGGATCCACCTTTGCGAGAATTCACCAAAGACCGGGTTACCCGGTGCTCAATTTCTCGAAGATCTTCTAATTCTAAATAAAGTGGGATCCGATCTTTAAAATATTCTACGGGTTTTTTAGAAATGACATAACTCACCGATGGCAACTTGGCCACCTCTTGGCTCATGGTATCAACAAAGGCTTGTGCATCAACCACGTCTTCAGCATAAATAACCGCAAATAAATGGCTAATCCCACCAAAATGTTCGTCGGTTTTTTTTAAATTAACGACACTCTCAAAATGGTCGGGCAACAGGGCCATTAAATCACCCCGACTTTTTAATTTTGCAGAGAAATAAAAACAAAGGAGAGTAAAAAAGAAGAGGACAGCCAAAACAGTCCAGGGGCGTAAAATGAGCCTAGCAATCAAAATCCTAATATATTTTGCGTACATGCTTACCTAATTATAGACTTTTGTTCCTATAAACTATACAAGTCGCCCATGGCAATGAATTTCCAATGGCCCTTTATTTCTGTGGTAATTCCTGCTTTTAACGAAGAACGCCATATTGAAAATTGCATTCGCTCTACTCAAAACCAAGATTATCCAGGTGTTTATGAAATCATCGTGGTGGATAATGCCTCCACCGATCAAACTCAAGTCAAAGCCGCTAATTTGGGAGTTAAAGTTGTTCATGAGCCCAAACGTGGCCTCTGTGCAGCCCGTCAAGCTGGGCTAGAAGCAAGCCAGGGCGAAATCATTGCCTATATCGATGCTGACTCTTTGGCTCCCTCTAATTGGTTAAAAGATATTGCGATTAAATTTCAAGAAGATCCTAAAATTGTAGGCATCTCTGGGTTTTACCGATTTTTTGGGATTAAAAAGTGGCGGCATCGTTGTTTCTTTTGGATTTTCTTTCATATCTTAGAACCCCTGCTTTTTCTTTTTCTAGCCTGTTTACGCCAATCCGCTTTTCGAGGCGCTAATTTTGCGGTTAAAAAAGCGGCGGTGTATCAAGTCGGTGGGTTTGACACTTCAATTCTTTTTTATGGGGAAGATTTAAATATTGCGGATCGTCTCCAAAGGGTTGGCAAAATCAAACAAATACATTCCATTGTTTCTTCGAGTGGCAGACGTTACAACCAAAACGGTATTGTTCTGCCCATGCTCATCTACACCTTTAATTATATTTGGATGTTCTTTTTTAAAGAACCTTTTACCAAGGGTGTGGATGACTTATCTGAACAACATCAAGAAAAAATAATTCCGCTTAATCCCTTGCGATGGCATAAACGTTTAGCTTTTGCCCTCTTAGTTATAGGGCTTTTTTTCTATGGTGCCTTTCACCCCACCAATTTTTTATTTGGAAAAGTTATTCACTCAGGCCCCACGGATCAAAGGCTCGTTGCCTTAACCTTCGATGATGGCCCAAGCCTATCTGCAACTCCTGCAGTATTAAAAATCTTAAAAGAAAATCAAATCAAGGCTACCTTTTTTCTAATTGGAGCCAATGCCGAAAGACATCCTGAAATTGCTAAACAAATTTTAGCCGACGGGCATCTTATTGCCAATCATACCTATGAACATCAAAGGTTAAAGGCCTTAGGTTGGAATCAATTTTTAGAGGATGCAAAAAAAAATAACGAGATTTTATTTGGCTTACTAGGGGTTCGCCCCAAATACTTTAGGCCACCAGGGGGGTTTAGGACGCCTTGGATGTTATATCAACTGAAAAACCACGGTTTTATCCCTGTTATGTGGAATGACATGACAAGCGACTATCGAATCAAGGTTGATTCTAACGCGATTGTTTCTGACCTTATCGGTGACTTATCGGCGGGTGCTATTATTGTTTTACACGACGGTTTAAACCTTGAACTCGATCCCAACCGACAAAATACCTTACAGGCCCTGCCTATTTTGATTCATGAAATCAAAAAAAGAGGATTTCAGTTCGTCACCTTAGACAAATTTGTCCCGGCACCTGCCTATTTTAAGTAAATGTCATTCCCGCGGAGGCGGGAATCCAGAACTATTTGAAATCACTGGATCCCTGCTTTCGCAGGGATGACAGAAAGTACGTTTTTCAACATTTTCTATTGTGCTGACCGTCACTTTCTCTTATAAATGCCCTTTTCCCAAGTTATTAAAGGAGTGATCCATGACCTTTAACCCCGAAGCCACCATGCAAGCCCGCCACGCCATCACCCAAATGGGCGGAAAAGATGTATTTGCCAAAACTAGGGCCTTTCAACTGCTCTTGAACCCCTTCAAAGAAACAGGTTATTTCCCCTATTATTTACCGCTCGATTCCAACGAAGGAACCGTCGCCTACTTTCAAGGAGAAAAGGTCTTCATGCTCGGTAGTAACAACTACCTAGGGCTTACCTCTCATCCTAAGGTCCGTGAAGCCTCGATCGAAGCCATTCGAAAATACGGCACTAGCCTTACCGGTTCTCGTTTTCTCAATGGCTCCATCAAAATGCACGAAGAATTTGAAGGTGAACTCGCCGAGTTTGTCGGCAAAGAAGCAGCCCTTGTGTTTGCCACAGGATACCAAACCAATATTGGTATTATTTCAGCCATTGCCAATGCTAAGACCGTCGTTATTTCTGATAAAAAAAATCACGCCAGCATTCGTGATGGCACTAAGATTTCGGATGGCCGAGAGGTTTTATTTAAACACAATGACATTTTAGATCTCAAACTTGCCTTACGCGGCCTTGAAGAAGACGAGGGAGCCTTCGTAGCTGTAGATGGTATTTTTAGCATGGAGGGAGACATTATTAATCTGTCCGATGTGGTTAAGGTTACCAAAGAATACGAAGGGCGAGTTTTGGTTGACGATGCCCATGCCTTAGGTGTCTTGGGTAAAGGCGGCCGAGGAACTGCTAGCCATTTTGGTTTAACCAACGAGGTCGACATTATGATGGCCACGTTCAGTAAGAGCTTTGCTTCCATTGGTGGATTTGTGGCTAGTGATTCGGATGTAATCGATTATATTCGCATCTTTGGAAGATCGATCATCTTTAGCGCCTCGCTGAATCCGGCTAATATCGCCAGCGCGCGCTGTTGTCTAAATATCCTCAAGCAAGAACCCGAACGCGTCGCCCGTTTAAAAGACAACGGAAATTATCTCCGTAACGGTCTCAAAAATCTCGGGTTTAATGCCACCGATGGAGAAACGCCTATTATCCCCATTGTGGTAGGGAATGATTTTGTCTGTGTCATGGTTTGGAAAGCACTGCTTGATGCAGGTGTTTATGTGAACCCTGTATTATATCCCGCCGTGGGGAAAAATACTGCCACCTTGCGGGTAAGTGTAACCGCAACCCATACCTTTAAGCAATTAGATGAAGTGCTTGAAATTTTTCAAAAGGTGGGGGGACAATACGGCTTACTCAATCAATCCCAAAAAGCATCCAAGGCTTTCTAACAACCCATGTCAAAGATACAAATTGTTGAAGTCGATTCTCAGCGTGAATTAAAAAAATTTGCTCGGTTGCCCTTCCAACTTCACGCCCATATTCCCAATTATATCCCACCTCTTTTTCAAGAAAGATGGGGTTTGTTACATCGCAAAAAAAATCCATTTTATCAACACGCTTCCGTTCGCCATTTTCTGGCTTATCAAAATAATAAACCCGTCGGTGGAATCTCGGCTCATCATGACCCTACTCATAAAAAATTTAAAGACATGGGCTATGGTTGTTTTGGATTTTTTGAATCGATTGAGAATCCTGAAATTGCACAAGCTTTAGTAGAAACCGCGGCTAATTTTCTTAAAACAAAAGATTGTAAGGTTATGGTGGGACCGCTTAACTTCACCACCAACGACGAAACAGGATTGCTCATCGAAGGTTTTGAGCACCCCATGATGGTGGGCATGCCCTATAACCCCGCCTATTATCCCACCTTATTAGGGGGACAAGGTTTTACCAAACTCAAAGATCTCTACGCCTGGTATTACAATACCCAAGTCATTCCTGAACCCGCTCTACAAATCGCGGAGGCGGTTTCGCAATACCCTGGTTTAACCATCCGCCATCTCGACAAAAAACATTTTTACCGCGACATTCAAATTATTCGCGAAGTCTTTAACAGCGCTTGGAGCAATAATTGGGGCTTTGTGCCTATCACTGAGGCCCAAGCTAAAAAGGCAGCTCATGATTTTAAACAAATCCTTGATGAACGTTTTGTTCTTATTGCGGAGGTCAAGGGCGACCCTGCTGCTTTTTGTTTGGTGTTGCCTAATATCTACGAAATCACCCATGACCTTAAAGGTAAATTATGGCCTTTTGGGTGGATCAAGCTTTTATACCGATTGAAGACTCACGCTTTCAAAACAATGCGAATGGCCCTGTTAGGGGTAAAAAAAGAATATCGCGGCAGTGTGTTGGGGGGATTAAGCGTTTTATTATATGTAAAGTCTAATCAACGAGCGCTGGCTCTCAATTACAAGTATGGAGAACTCTCTTGGACCCTAGAAGACAATGAAAAAATTAACCAAGGCATCGAATTTATGGGTGGAAGAATCTACAAAAAATATCGCGTTTATCAGAGACAAATATGACAGGCAAATATGAATAGTTTGCTTGTAAAGTGTTTCAGTTGGCCGGTGCCTCTCGCGGCGACCTTCATGGGGCCAGCGGGCATGGAAGCCTTCCGCGTTCCCGCCTTCGGCGGGCCTCGGCTTTCCATGCCCGCCAATCCGCATTGGGGGCCCCGCTGCGGAGCCTGTCCTGAGGCTTTGCGAAGGAACAATGGCCAACTGAAACACTTTACAAGCAAACTATTCAATATATAGGGCAAATCATTTATGAGAATTGTGGTTATTGGTGCGGGGATTGTGGGGTTACATGTTGCTGAAGCGTTGCGAAGTAAGGGGCATGAGGTTTTTGTTTTGGAAAAGGAAAAATTTCTTGCTGAACATACGAGTGGCCGTAACAGTGGGGTTATTCATGCGGGGATTTTTTATGAATCGGGGAGTTTAAAAGAAAAATTTTGTGTGGAGGGGAATCGGTTGACCTATGAATGGGTCAAAAAACTTAAAATTCCCTTTTTGCCTTGCGGAAAACTCATTTTGCTTGAACCTCATCAACACGAGCAAGCTGAAAAATTTTTAGAAAAATTGAAAAACCTAAAAATCCCTGAGCCACGTTGGATCAAGGCATCTGAAATCGAAACCTATCAACCCAATATTCGAAAAACCGATGCCCTCTTGATCCCCAGTTCTGGAATTTTAGATGCAGCCACCTATGTTAAACAATTGGCCTTATATTTTGAAAATCAAGGCGGGCAACTTCTTTTAAGTTGCGAAGTGCTTGAAGCCAAGCCTCATGAATTAACCACCACCCGCGGGCCCATTGAATTTGATTGTGCCATCAATAGTGCTGGACTGTGGTGCGACCAATTCGCCTTAGCATCGGGGCTATTAGGTTACGAAATCAAACCCTGCCGTGGTGATTATTATGTGGCGAGCCTTCCAATCGTGCAACGCCCCATTTATCATCTGCCCGATCCAAAGGGCTTAGGGCTTGGTATTCATTTTACTCCAACCATGGATAACCAAACCTTATTGGGCCCCAATGCATTTTTCATTGAAGAAAAATCCGATTACCATCACCGTTCTGAAGAAGCCCCATTTCAACAGGCGATTAAACAAGATTTACCGGGCTGCGGAACTCCCTATTTAAATCCTGGTTACTCGGGTAATCGCCCTAAATTATTTCACGATGGAAAACCCGTTCGAGATTTTACGATCCTTCAACATTCTAACTGGATTCATCTATTAGGAATCGAATCCCCTGGCCTCACCAGTGCGCCTTGCATCGCACAGCATGTGTTATCGATGTTACAATGAAAATTACAATGAAAGTACGGCTCAAAGAAAATTTTCTCAATATACTAGGCATTGGCTTTTCTATCGCTTTTATCGTTCTCACCTATTATTCAATTAATCTAAAAGATTTTTACCAGGCCTTAAAGTTGCCCTACCCTTGGCAACTTTTGTGGGTCCCCTTTTTTGATCTCTTAGTTTTATTAACCAAAGCCATTCGTTGGAAACTTATTTTACAACCCTTTCTGCCTGTCAAAACCAAAGACCTTTTCGAATTGATCAGCATTGGCTCAATGGGCAATAATATCTTGCCACTGAAGGCTGGTGAAATTTTACGCGGGGCCTTTTTAGCCAAACAAAGCCAAAAACCTTTTAGCCAAGTACTAGGCAGTATTGGGTTTGAACATTTTTTTGATGGGATTGGACTATTGATCATTCTCATTGTTTTAAGTTTTAAACTCCCCATTCCCAAGGGCTTGAGCTACAGCGCATATGTTTTAGCCATCATCTTATTAGGCACCGTTATTCTGTTAATGGTGCTTAGAAAATTACGCATTGATCTCAAACAATGGGAAAAATCTCACCCCTTCTTTCGCTGGCCCATTGAATTTCTCTACCATCTAAACAATCTTGGCAAACTCATTCAATCGCCTAAACGTTTTTGTTACATCATCTTTAATACGCTTGTTGTTTGGAGCATTGTGGCCTACTCACTCATCTTTGTTCATCATGCCTTTGGGTTGTCGCTTGGTATTGAAACACTTTTTTTTATTCTGGTAGCCTTTAACTTGGCCACCGCCATACCCAGTGCCCCGGGTAGCATTGGCACCTTTGAGTTTGCCTGTGTGTTGGCTTATCATTATTTGGGAATCAGTAGAGAAGTGGGATTAAGCCTTGGGCTATACTTTCACATGATGCAGTTTATCCCCATCACCATGCTTGGCTTAATTTTTTATTTTAAATGGAGTCGGCGGTTCAAAATTTCGATGGGTTCGTTAGAGAAGATACGCAAAGAAATAAAACAATTATAACTTACGCGGCTGGACGTTTTGGAAGACCCAATCAATAATGGATTTTAACGGAGTACCGGGGGTAAAAATTTCTTTCACACCAGATTTTTTTAAGCTAGCAATATCATCATCCGGCACAATGCCCCCGCCAAACACCACCACATCACCCATGCCTTTTTCTTTTAATAAACGAATGATTTCTGGAAATACATAATTATGAGCCCCGGATAAAATCGATAAACTCACGGCATCGACATCTTCTTGAATCGATGTATCAACGATCATTTCAGGGGTTTGGTGTAGGCCGGTGTAGATCACCTCAACACCTGCATCGCGTAAGGCACGGGCAATGACCTTGGCCCCTCGATCATGACCATCGAGCCCTGGCTTACCCACTAGAATGCGTAGTTTTCGTTCTGCCATAAAGACGCCCTTGCATACTGGATTGGGGGCATGGGATCAAGATGAATTTTTCAAGTCTCTCATTTCGTTTGCAAATCACCGTACCTAAAAAGTTTTAGTGAACTGGGCTAAGGGTGTTGTCGAGAACCCGCACCCGTAAAGCCTACTCGGCTCAAAAAATTATTTATTTTTATTGAATTAGAGTATTCCTCTGTCATCCTCTAATTCAAAAAAATAATATAATTTTTTGAACCTCCGGAGCCTGTCCTGAGGCTTTGCGAAGGAGCTTTACTCCGCCGTAGGAGGGTAATATAAATGCTGTCATTGCGAGCCCAACGGGCGTGGCAATCTCACCGGTTAAACCGAGGAGATTGCTTCGTCGCAGACTCCTCGCAATGACAGAAGCCCTCCTTAAGCCGACCGGGCGCGGGCTCTCCATTGGCCTCTCCCTACCTCGAAAAGACGTGGGGCAAATGACTCAGAATGACATTATTTAAAGAATGCAGGGGTCGTGGTGTTCGCCGAATACTTCGCGCAACGTCCCCATGATTTCGCCTACGCTAGTGTAGGCACGCACCGCCTCTAATACATGCGGCATTATATTTTCATTAGTCTGGGCGACTTGTTTGAGGGTAGCAAGGGATTTCGAAACTGCGGCTTGATCACGCGAGTCTTTTACTTTTTTAAGATTGGCGATTTGGGTCTGGGCTACCTTGGCATCAATTTTTAAAATCTCTAAAGGCTTATCAAGGTCGGACACAAAATCATTCACTCCCACAACGACCCGTTCTTTTTTCTCGAAGTCCCGTTGTAATTTAAAAGAAGCCTCGGCTATTTCTTTGATGGGATAACCCGAATCTAATGCTTTAACCATGCCTCCTAACTCGTCTATTTTTTTGATATATTTATTAGCCAATTCTTCTAATTGATCGGTCAGGTTTTCAACAAAGTAAGAACCGGCTAAGGGGTCGACGGTATTAGACACACCGCTTTCATGGGCAATGATTTGTTGGGTACGCAAAGCCACTTGCACCGCTTCATCACTGGGCAAGGCCAAAGTTTCATCTAAAGAATTGGTATGCAGCGATTGCGTTCCACCTAGCACAGCAGCCAAGGCCTGCAGGGTCACCCGAGTTACATTGTTGAGCGGTTGTTGCGCAGTCAATGAAACCCCGGCGGTTTGGCAATGAAATTTCATGCGCATCGACTCTGGATTTTTGGCTTTGAAACGATCATGCATAATATGCGCCCACATGCGGCGAGCGGCACGCAATTTCGCAATTTCTTCAAAAAAATCATTGTGCACATCCCAAAAGAAAGAAAGTTTAGGCGCAAAATCATCGATATTTAAACCCCGTGCTAAGCAAGCTTCGACATAGGCAATGCCATCGGCAATCGTAAAGGCCAACTCTTGCACTGCGGTCGAACCCGCTTCGCGGATGTGATAACCGCTAATACTGATGGGGTACCACTTAGGCATGTGCTTGGTGGTATATTCAATCATATCTACAATAATTCGCATCGAAGGCCGCGGTGGAAAGACATAAGAATTTTGCGCAATGTATTCTTTTAAAATATCGTTTTGGGTGGTGCCACCTAATTTGTGAATAGGCACCCCTTGTTTTTCACCCACTGCCACGTACATTGCCAACAACACAAAGGCCGGTGGGTTAATCGTCATGGAGGTGGTCACACGATCTAAGGGGATTTTGTCAAAAAGCACTTCCATGTCGCGCAGCGTATCTACCGCCACTCCACAAACTCCAACCTCCCCGCGGGCCCTTGGTGAATCTGAATCGTAGCCCATAAGGGTTGGAAAATGAAAGGCAGTGGAAAGCCCAGTTTGCCCGTGCTCTAGCAAATAATGAAAACGTTTATTGGTATCTTCGGGGGTGCCAAAGCCAGCAAATTGCCGCATGGTCCAAAAACGGCCCCGATACATGTTGGGATAAACGCCCCGAGTATAAGGAAACTCGCCTGGATAACCCAATTTATCTTTTGAATGATGGCTGTCTTCTTCGGTATAGAGGGCTTGGATTTCTAAATCAGAAAGCGTGGAATATTTTTTTTTGCTGGAGCTGGTCTTTTCTAAAAAAGGGTTGAGGGTGTTTTCTTCCCATTCTTTTTTAGATTTGGAGCGTTTCATTAATACACCTCTAACAACTTGAATTCTTGGGGACCTCTAAAAAGGGCCCAGATGCAAGGCGCCCGCAAAGACGCGACCGGAGCGTATATGAAAATACGTGAGGATCGCGGCTTTGTGGGCAACGCAGCAGATGGGTCATTTTTAGAGGTCCCCATTAGGAAATTTCTTTTAAGAGATTTCGGGCAATCACCAGGCGCTGAATCTCAGAGGTGCCCTCGTAAATTTCAGTGATTTTGGCATCGCGGAATAAACGTTCGACGGGATAATCTTTCATATAGCCATAACCACCAAACACTTGAATGGCCTTGGTAGTAATCCACATGGCAGCCTCTGAGGCAAAGAGTTTGCCCATCGCCGCTTGTTTAGAAAAAGCCACACCCTGATCTTTCATCCAGGCGGCACGATGAATGAGTAAGCGCGCTGCATCGATTTTCGTATTCATATCGGCCAAATAATCTTGAATAGAACCAAATTCGGCAATCTTTTTGCCAAAGGCCTCGCGCTCAATGGAATATTTTCGGGCAGCTTCAAAGGCGGCTCGCGCAATCCCTAAGGCTTGAGTGCCAATACCAATACGGCCAGCGTCAAGTGTGTTCATCGCCACGACGAAGCCTTGCCCCTCACCACTCAATAAATTTTCTTTTGGAACTTCACAATTTTCTAACACGATTTCAGACGTTGACGAGGCGCGGATTCCCAATTTATTTTCAATCTTTCCAATCGAAAAGCCTAAGAAATTTTTCTCAACAATAAAACACGAAATCCCCTTATGCCTTTTTTCTTTGTCGGTCATGGCATAAACCACCATGGCATCGGCATGAGGGCCATTGGTTATAAAATTCTTGGTGCCATTGAGGATATATTTGTCGCCTTTAAGCATAGCAACCGTACGCTGATTCGCAGCATCAGAGCCCGTACCAGGTTCTGACAAACAATAGGCGCCTAACTTTTCACCACTGGCAAAAGGTTTTAAATATTTTTGTTTTTGGGCTTCAGTTCCAAATTTTAAGAGTGGCCCACAATACAAAGAATTATTTACCGACATGGTCACTGCGGTTGAAGCGCAGGCGGCAGAAATTTCTTCTAAGGCCAACACATAACTTAAAGTATCGAGACCTGAACCACCCCACTCCGTGGGAATCATCATGCCCATCAGGCCAAGTTCAGCCATCTTTTTTAAATGCATGGCAGGGAAGGTGCTGGATTCATCTAGCTTAGCGGCCACCGGTGCAACTTCACGCTGGGCAAAGTCGCGGGCCATTTGCTGAATCATTTTTTGTTCTTCGGTTAATTGGAAATCCATATATTTTTTATTCTGTTATTGCGAACCCCTTCAGGGGTGAAACAATCTCTTCTGTCTAACCGGTGAGATTGCCACGCTCGCAATCATGGGTCCCGTCCCCCGACTTGATCGGGGGATCAAGCCGGGGGATGACAGAAGCAGCTCGCAATGACACCTAATTACCTTTAAAATTGGCGGCGCGCTTTTCTAAAAAGGCCGTCACACCTTCTTTTTGATCAGCAGTCGCAAAAATCATGGGAAAAATCCCACGCTCTAAATTTAACCCGCTTTGAATATCTAAATCTGCCCCTTCGTTGATGGCTTGCTTTGCCAGACGAATGGCCACTGGCCCTTTGGTTAATAAAGTTTCCGCAACTTTGCGCGTTTCGGCTAATAACTCAGGCGCTGCCACAACTTTATTGACGATTCCCCAGCTAAGGGCTTCTTGAGCTGAAAGCATGCGTGCTGAAAAGATAAGTTCTTTGGCTTTATTTTTTCCGATCAACCGGGACAAACGTTGGGTGCCACCAAAGCCTGGAAAGATACCTAAGTTTACTTCGGGTAAACCCAATTTGGCATTCTCAGCAGCGTAAATAAAATCACAAGCTAGGGCCAATTCTAAGCCACCACCCAGGGCAAAACCATTTACTGCCGCGATCACCGGTTTGGGACAGTTTTCAATGAGCTGCATTGTTTCATGGCCAAGGTCACAAAACTTTTTGGCCTCTAACGCACTCATCGTCTTCATAGCCGTAATATCAGCCCCGGCCACAAAGGCCTTTTCACCACTACCGGTCAGAATAATAACCTTAACGGCAGAATCGCTACTTAAGCCGGTGAACAAACATTGTAATTCACCCAATACTTCAGGGTTTAAGGCATTGAGCGCCTGCGGACGATTGATTTTAACCAAGGCAACACCCTGGTTTTTTTCTATGAGTAAGTTTTTAGGTTCCATATCTTTCCCATTCTGTCATTGCGAACCCCTTCAGGGGTGAAGCAATCTTCTATGTTTAACCGGTGAGATTGCTTCGCAGACGCTCGCAATGACACTATTTACGAATAATTATAAAATCCCCTTCCGCTTTTGCGACCCAACCAACCGGCTTCGACATATTTTTTCAAAAGCAGACAGGGGCGATATTTAGGGTCACCAAATTCTTGATAAAAAACTTCTAACACCGCCAAGGTGGTGTCAAGGCCCACAAAATCAGCTAATTCGAGTGGCCCCATGGGGTGGTTTAACCCCAGCTTAATGGCGTTATCAATATCTTGGGGCGTACCCACACCTTCGGCTAATGTATAGATGGCCTCATTAAGAAAAGGAATCAAACAACGATTTACAATAAACCCGGGCGAGTCTTGCACGGTTACCATTTTTTTACCGAGCTTTTCACCGACGGCTACGGCCGTTTGATAAGTTTCGTCACTGGTTTGACGGGCGCGAATAATCTCAAGCAGCTTCATCACAGGAACCGGATTAAAAAAATGCATCCCAACAACTTTTTCAGGACGATCAGTCACGCTGGCTAAATTGGTAATGGAAATGCTGGAAGTGTTAGAAGCTATCACCACCTCCGGGCGGCAAATTTTTGAAAGTTTGCGAAATAATTCGACCTTGTTATGAACATTTTCGGTAATCGCATCGATGACTAAATCGCATTCACCCATTTGAGTTAAATCAACCGTGCCACGAATATTGGCCAAGGTTGCATCTTTGATTTTTGCCTCGATCTTACCCTTTTCAACTAACTTAGCTAGACCTCCTGAAATCTTGCTAATGGCTTTGTCGGCTCGCCCTTGGTCGAGTTCAACCCCAACGACAGCAAAACCGCTCTGGGCAACCACTTGCACAATACCACTGCCCATAATTCCCATTCCTACTACACCAATTTTTTTAATCGTCATATTAACTCCATTCACACCGTCATTGCTCGACTTGATCGGGCAATCCAGGTCGACTGGATCCCCCGGTCAAGCCGTGGGATGACATAACCATACTAATTTAACTCTACAATTAAAGCGACGCCCTCTCCTCCTCCAATGCACAAACTTGCCAACCCGCGTTTAGCCTTACGACGTTGCATTTCATAGAGCAACGTCACCAAAATGCGCGCCCCGCTGGCACCAATCGGATGCCCTAAGGCCACCGCGCCACCATTTACATTCACTTTGTCGTTGGGAATTTTAATTTTTTGATTATTGAACAACGACACCACCGCAAAGGCTTCGTTGACTTCCCAAAGATCAATTTGTTCTGACGTCAAGCTCGCTTTGGCCAAGGCCTTTTCCATAGCTACTGCCGGGGCTATCGTAAACCATTCTGGTTCAATCGAGGCCTGTTCATGGGCAAGAATAGTAGCCAGTGGTTTTAAACCTAAGCCCAAGGCTTTAGCTTCACTCATCACCAGCAATGCCGCCGCGCCATCATTAATACTACTGGCATTGCCTGCAGTGACCGTACCATCTTTTTTAAAGGCGGGCCTTACTTGAGGTAATTTTTCAGTGTTGCCACGTTTAGGTTCTTCATCTTCGGAAACCAAGATAGGGTCGCCCTTTTTCTGGGGAACTGGGACAGCAACAATTTCATCTTTAAATCGACCATTCTTGGTGGCCTCTAAGGCTCGCAAATAACTTTGCACTGCGAATTGATCTTGGTCTGCTTTGGTAATCCCATATTTCTCGGCACAAAGTTCAGCGGCACTTCCCATGTGAAAATTATTATAAACATCCCAAAGGCCATCTTTTACCATCGTATCGATAATTTCGCCATTACCCATGCGATAACCTTCGCGGGCCTTAAGCAAAGCGTAGGGTGCCTGGCTCATGCTTTCCATCCCACCGGCTACAATCACTTCACGATCGCCACTTCGGATCATTTGATCAGCCAACATCACGGCCTTTAACCCCGACCCACAAACTTTACCAATCGTTAAGGCGCCAGTTTCTTTTGGTAAGCCTGCAGCTAATATAGCTTGGCGGGCAGGCGATTGCCCAACTGCCGCGGTTAACACATTCCCCATAATCACTTCTTGCACTAAACTTCCTTCAATGCCCGCTCGCTTAAGACATTCTTTAATAGCAATCCCACCCAGTTGTGGGGCTGAAAAAGAAGCAAGGCTTCCCAAAAAACTCCCAATGGGAGTACGCGCTGCGCTAACAATAACAGATCGACCTGACATAAATCACTCCTTGATTGATAATAACGTGCCGTTTAAACCAAGTATAAGAGGGGCTGTCAACGGATTAAATTACAGAAATTTATAAAAAACGTGGGCAGAGATATCCTTGTTTGAAAACATTACCAGGAGAGAGCCCGCACGAAGGCAATATAAATGCTGTCATTGCGAGCCCAACGGGCGTGGCAATCCCATCGCTTAAACAGAAGAGATTGCT
The DNA here is from genome assembly GCA_016183235.1 of Deltaproteobacteria bacterium. NCBI lineage: Bacteria > Pseudomonadati > Myxococcota > Myxococcia > Deltaproteobacteria bacterium. The sequence continues at coordinate 18,109 of JACPFA010000015.1, read as the reverse complement.
TCACCCCGCTGGGTTCGCAATGACAGACGATCACCGTAGGGCGAACGGTGCGCGTTTGAAAACAAGGATATCTCCACCCACGTTTTTTATAAATTTCTTATTGATAAAACTTCTCGCGTGGATGGTAGGGGTGTAACTTTTCTAATTCTTCTAACAAGGTTTTGCCTTTTTCACCTACAGCTTTGGGCAAATGAATTTGCAACACCACATATTGATCGCCGGTCTGTTTTAATTTGGGGTTATAAACCCCCTTGCCTTTTAAACGCAATTGCTGCCCACTTTGCACCCCGGGTGGAACTTTAACTTTAACTTTTCCATCCAGCGAAGGAATTTCAATCGTTGCACCTGCGATCGCTTCTTGTAAAGTAATAGGGGCATCAATGAATAAATCATCGCCTCTTCGCTTAAAATAAGGATGACTCCCCACCTCGATTTCAATGTAGAGATCCCCCGGCGAGCCCCCATGCAGCCCAGGTTGGCCTTTACCTGCCACCCTCACCTTGGAACTTGTATCAACCCCTGGCGGAATTTTGACATTGAGTTTTTCGGTACGGCCTAAATGAGGTAAAGCGACTTTGATGGTCGTGCCGCGTAACGCATCCATAAAATCAATATTAAGCTTATGGTGTAAATCAGCGCCCGTTTGTCGTTGAGAGGATCGCCGCCCTGCTGAACCAGGCCCACGCATGTTGCCGAAGATTTCGCCAAAAATATCCCCCAAGTCTTCACCATTAGCCCCTCCCTGTCCCGTATAAGTTGAATATTCAAAAGGGCCCCAATCTGCCTGCCCTCTTTTTCGGCCACCTGCCCCACCCCAATTCTGATTAAAATCAAAACCACCACCGCCGGCAAAGGGATTGCTGCGCATCAAATCATATTCTTTGCGTTTTTTTTCATCGCCTAACACATCATAGGCCGCTGATATTTCTTTAAACTTTTCTTCTTTTTCTTTATCGCCCTTGGTTAGATCGGGATGGTATTTTTTAACCAACTCACGGTAGGCCTTTTTAAGCTCGGGCTGGCTTGCCTGTGGCGACACACCTAATATTTTATAGAAGTCTTTATTATTCTGCATGATCGAATAGAAACCCCTTAAGGACTTATTGAAAAATGTCATTCCCGCGAAAGCGGGAATCCAGAACCATTTGAAATTACTGGATCCCTGCCGGAGTTTACCCCTGCGTAGGCAGGGGCAGGGATGACAGAAAGCGCGTCTTTCAACATGCCCCTTGAGAGTTACCTATTCTATAGATAAGAAGTTTTAGGAGATTTTGCAACCGAACTTACATTTAACTTTTAGCTCGTTCGAGATATTCCTTCGTGTCTGTATCAACCCGAATGATTTCCCCTTCTTGAATAAAAGGAGGGACTTTAACGACTAATCCTGTTTCTAAAGTGGCCGGTTTATAAGAAGCCGAGGCCGTAGCGCCCTTAATTGAAGGCTCGGTGCTGGTAACTTTTAAATCAACCGTTTTAGGAAGATTGACCCCAAAGGCCTTGCCTTCATGAAAGGTCACTTTAACCACCGAGTCTGGCAAAATCATCATCGCCACATCTTTTAAAAGTTCTTTGGAAAGATGGATCTGCTCATAATTTTGGGTATCCATAAAAACCCATTGATCGCCTTCTGCATATAAATATTGCATAGGCCGTTCGTCTAAACGCACTTCTTCTAAAGAATCACTGGGAGAAAAACGTACTTCGTATTGATTGCCCACTTTTAAATTGCGAAGCGTGGCTTGCATAAAAGCACGTAAATTGCCGGGAGTGCGATGCTGGCATTTCATCACTTGGCACAACTGGCCTTCCCACACGATGATCATTCCGGGGCGTAATTGGGTTGCGTTCATGGGCATAACAAAACTCCTATCTATTAAAGGGGCTCTTCCCTAGCATGAATGTCAAGATACAATCAAGCATCGACGAGGGTGGAATTTTTGCCTACCCAAAAATCTCATCCGCCAACAGTACACGAGAGAAATATTGGCTGTCTTTTAGATCCTCGGTGATCCCTTCGGTTGTGATTAAAACCCTCTCAATCGTTTTTTTGGGTTCTTCCAAAAGTACTACTTTCTTTTCAAGTTCAGGGATGATCCATTTTCCTATAAGCCCTTGATGGTATTTGATTTCACAAAGGGTCACGACGGGATCGTGCCTTAGAAAAAGGAGATCAATTTGTACCCCCTCTTTGTTGTTATTCGCTCGGTCAAAATAAGCCCCATAATCTTTCACGAGTTGGTCAATCTGGAGATGCTGCATAATCAAAGAGGCATGTTTTAAGCAAAGTCTTTCGAAGGCAAAGCCGGCCCAGATATTATAGACTCTTGAGTTTAAATAGGAGAAGGCAGATTGTGGGTTGGTATTTTCCTGAATTTTTCTTAAATTAGGATGAATGAATTTAAAATAAAAAAGAAGGTATTCGTCGTTTAGGCGATAACGTTTTAATTTGCTTTCTGGAGGACTATTCCAGGGAATAACACTCTTGATAAAACCCGCCGATTCAAGGTTGCCTAGGTATTCAACAAAACCTCCCCCCGCCGATACTCCGAGCCTTTGGGTGAGTTCAGGGACCTTAAGGTTTTTGTATTGAGCGAGGCATTGAATAATTTTTTTGTAAATGGCCTCTTCTGCAAAAACGTCTTTAAACAAACGTGCAAACTCACCCACAAAGTAACCATCTTTACAGAAGGCAAGCCTTGCAATATTTTGAGCAATCGATTCTTTGGGGTCCATTTGACGCAGGTATTCGGGGACTCCTCCACAAAACATGTAAAGATTTAGAATTTCTCTTATCGATTTTTTCTTTCCAAAAAAATCTGAAACCTCCAGCATTGAAAGTGCTTTGAGACAAATCTCCAGGGAAATACGCCCATAGAGGGCAGAGGATTGGACGACTTTTTTGATCATGAAGGAAGCGATGGATCCACAGAGCACAAGAGTAAAATCGGGTTTATCCTGCCAAAGATTATCCCAGGCCCATTTGAGGGCTGCGATGAGTTCCGATTGACGCCCGGCTATGTAAGGGAGTTCGTCGAAAAAGAGGGTCATGCGATGTTTGTGGGGGGACTTGAGGATTGCGTTGTTGAGAATCTTGAAAAACTCCACCCAATTTTTGCAATCGACTAATGCATAAAGTTTGTCCTGTCTGAGGGTGGAGAGTTGGCTGAGCTGGGCCTTGATCTGTGCGGGTTTGGTTAATCCTTCAACACCATCAAATTTCCACAGATGTTTACCCTCATAGAATTCAGTGATGAGACGGGTCTTCCCTATTCTTCTTCGACCGTAGAGCACAATCAAACTGGAAGACGTTTTTTCATATTCACGCTGAAGCAAGCCCAGTTCATATTTTCTGCCTACGAGGTGAGAGAGGGGCGACATAAGGATCCTCCTATAATGTGATTAAAATAACATGATAGGAGGAAAAGTAAATAGGATAATCATCCTATAATTGTATTTTTTGACTATTATAGGATGATATATAGGAAAAATCGAGATCAAGCCCGTCAAAATGGTAACCTCAACTCTTCAAGGGCATATTGCCAGGGGCACACTCATACTTCCCCCACTTTTCTTTTTTGCTCTTCTCTGCAAATACAAATTGAGCGGCTGTTTTTGATTTGCCAACCCCGCGAGGGCCAAATAAGAAAAAAGAATAGTTATTTCGAGCCCTTAAAATTCTAAGGCCCACATATGCACATATGCACTTGACACCACTCACTTTTTCTTGTCACCCCTGCCCCTGCCGGAGTTCACCCCTGCCTACGCAGGGGTGAACTCCGGCAGGGATCCAGTCTTTTCAAACACTTCTGGATTCCCGCTTTCGCGGGAATGACAACGGTGGCATCAAGTGCATATACAGGGTTGTGGACCCCAGCAATTAAATCTTTGGTTGCTCTGGGTTTTGAGATATGGGAACTTGATAGGTGGTGGCTCAACCCTTAGCTCCTAAATTCTCGGTTTTCAAAACTTTATTTTTAAGCGATGGCGTGGTGCGCACGCTACAATTGCTTGGTGAATTTGGGCATGGGATTACCCTGCTGCTGCTCCCACTGGTCGCTAAATTCTTCTTAGATATCATTGTGCCTTATGGGGCGCTCAACCTTTATTTACCGCTACTCTACGCTTGCATTTTTTTATTGGTGCTCATGCTTATTTTAGGAAGTTGTTTAGATTATTTTGAAACGATGTTGGAAGAAAAGGCCGGCCTTAAATTGTCGGTTTTGCTTTTTGACAAACTACTGGTTTTATCTCGCCTGCAAAATTATCAAAAATATGTTCAATCGATTAGTGATTCTTTAGAACATGACGTACAGCTCGCCTCCACCTTACCTAATCAATTGGTTCGATCCACAGGCCATTGCTTTCAACTCGCTTTAATTTGCATTATTTTGTTTTATGTCGATCGCAATTTATCGCTCATTGTGTTTTTTGGTATCCCCATTTATCTTCTAGAAAAACCTCTCTTTACCAATCAATTAAAAAGTTTGCGCCACTATGCCGAAACTCATCTCGATGTGCTGGGCTCTAATTCCGAACATCAATCCCTTGATCAACTTAAACAAAGTTTGTCGAATCGGCTCATGCTTTCGATTCGTTTGCGGTTCTTAAGTGGCATCAAAGCCATTGGTGAATCGATTATTGTTAAAGTCTGGGTGGGGTTGGTTAGCTTTTTTTTGGGTTACAAATTGGTATTGGGGGATACTTCTTTGGGACAGGCTAGTTTCTTTTTTCTTAATTTCGTTTTGATTCAATCACCTTTAAATCATTTACGCTTTTCATTTCGTCAAATTCGAGGCCTGCATCGCAGTGTTGATTCTATCCGTAAGATTCTCAATTTAACAACCGCTACAGACAACTTAAGCGAGGCCGCTAATAATGCAGTTATGATTTTCCCCCACCATGAAAACACAAACTCAAGCAAGCCGGCCATCCTCCCCAAAGCCCATTTGGCCATCGTTGATGAAAACAAAGAATTATCGTGGGAGTGGATTCAAACCTTGATTCATCAACTCCCTTTAGAAGAAAATCTGGTTTTCATTCATGGTACTCAAGCGCACAAACTATCTATTCGATCGCTACGTTCTCATTTCGGAATTTTATTAGACGAAATGAAAGTGTTCAATGCAACATTGCTGAAAAATCTAACGACTCCTAAAATAACTCCAACCTCCACCGAAGCAAGCCTTGCCCTTGCCAAGGTTGGGCTAGAAAAATGGTTAGAAAACTTACCTCAAGGTTTATCTACTCCACTGGGTGATACCGGAATCAAGCTAGACCTATCAACTGAATTCAGGTTGAACTTGGCCAAAATTTTACTACAGAACCCAAGCATCGTAATTATTAAACATGATGTTTCATTAGAAGAAACCGATTATAAAAATATGAAGGGCTTACTCAAAGAAATAGCCCAAGACCGTATGACAATTTATTTAAACCCAGAGATCGAAGTATTACGCACTTGTGATACTGTTTTGTATTTCAGTGCCGGAAGGCTAAGCGAGTTTGGGAAGTTTGATGAATTGGTAGATCGACAAGGCGCATTCTTTCATTATTACCAAGAGAAGTTTGGCAATGTTCGACATTTTATGGAACAACTCGAGCGCGAGGTCACCCGCTGCAATCGGTATCAGCGCGACTTGTGCTTTGGCCTCTTCACTGTTGTGGGGTTTGATTTTTTACAAGATCAATACCAACAATCTGCCCTTGAACTTTGTCAAAATATTCTAAATTTATTAATCAAAAATGTGAGGGTTTGTGATGAAGTGGTTTGTTTAAAACCAGGCGAATTTGCGCTTTTGATGCCCGAAACAAATTTAGAAGGTGGCACGATTGTTATTGAACGGGTTAAGAAAATAATTCAATCAACCCCTTTTCATTTAGAAGATCACTCCCTCTACCTCACCCTGACCAGCTCACACACCCATTTACTAGACCTAACGGAGAAATCGGTTGAGGCGCTCTTACAAGCAGTTCGAGCAAAACTTTCTTCTCAACCCATTAATGTTTATGAAGTTGAAAATCGGCAATAAAACGCTGTTAGCCTCACTACTGGCACTCACTTGCTTAATCAGCTTGGTTGTCTTTATCGTGTTATTGTACCGCTCAACGGTACAACCAACTTTATATCTACAAGGCAAAGTCTTGCGCCAAAAAGACCCGACCCATTGGATCTTTGTGAGTATTGTGCCTCTTAATAAAATTCGTTACTTAAAGAAAAATCAGACCGGCCAAGTTTATTTTGAGCAAGCAGGCGAAAAGCATCCCATCCCCGTTACCATCACTAAAATTTCACGCGAATTCACTTTAGAAGATCTTGAACCTTTATTGTATTTAGAAAATATAAGCCCCCTCACCACCGAACAAGTCAAAGACCTCTCTGGCAAAGAACTCGACATTCAAATTCTTTTGCCTAAAGTTAAGTTGCGAGAATTGCTGTAGTCTTTTTAGTTTATTCAATACTATATTATTTTTTTGTTATTTTTGATGACTCATTTTTCACAGACATGAAATTTTGTTCTACCTTCTTAAGGGTGGGATGTCCAAGCAAAGATCTCATTTGGATAATGGCAATTTCATTAAGACGTTCGAGTCTTTCTGACTGTATAAGTCCTTGCCCTTTTGGCCTGCGACTGCGTCAGATTTCACGAAAAGTCCTCGACGTACCTATGGGTACGCCTCCGGGCTTTTCGCTCATCTTCCTTGTCTCGGCTCAAAATCCTCGCAATCTGTTAGACACACCACGGACTTGTTAGTAAGGTTTCGAGATTAGAGAGAACAACGAGTTGCTCCACGGTTGAATAATCACGAATATTTCCTGCTTTCCCTTTATTCTGATTGCGCCAGTCTTTTGCGGTCATGCCAAATAAAGCAACATTCAAAACATCAGCCTCATTGGCATAAATAATTTGTTCGGAAGCTTTAGAAATCTTCGGAGGGACCAGATGATTTTTAATGGCATCGGTATGAACCCTATAATTCACCTTCGCAAGAGTACGTTTGAAGTCCCAGCCTAAAGCAAGCCTTTCATTTTCTTCAAACTTTAACCGCTGGAATTCTTTAATGAGATACAGTTTAAATTCTGCGCTAATCCAAGAAGCAAATTCAAAGGCAATATCTCTATGGGCATAAGTTCCCCCACCATAACGACCAGATTTTGAAACGATTCCAATAGCATGGGTAGCTTCAATCCATTTTTGAGGAGAAAGTACAAAGGCATTACTTCCCGCCTCATTTTTAAAGGCGTCGAATTCGACCCCTTTGAAATCAGGATTGTTGATTTGTTCCCAAATACCCAAAAACTCGATGGTACTTTTGGATCGCATCCAGTTTTTAATAATATCCTTAGGCTCATCCCTATTTTTAGAGCGCGCGATGTCTGTAAGCGATATATAATCGGCTTTATCCCCTAAAATGATACTGATTTGCTGGTTTTGAACTATAAGTGTTTTGTTCATTTAATCGCAACAACCTATTGTAAGCTTCGATTTTTCATCTTCTAATGCTTTTTACAGCCCTTCTAGCGTATTTGGATTGCCTGTCTCGGGATCGATAAGCCGTCCTAAACCCAACCAATAAAGAAATCTGGTGTCCCGTATATTCATCTGTCGAACTCGTTCCATTCCCACTGAAGACCAAAAATCTCCAAAGATACGGCTAGCACAACAGGCTTTATGTCAGCATCATCGGAGCCACCATGCTCGTCAAAATGACCAACTTGCTCTGCATATTGTTTCATGATTTCAAAAGCAAGATCAGTAGTCGGCACAATAACCAGTATGTTTTCGAAATCTAATTTCAACTCATCTGTTTGAATTCTCCATTCACGCTCCCATGTAAAATCATGATTTTTTTAAGGATCATATTTGCAATGTCTCCACTGCAAATCGGATGGCAGTTTCTCATACTCTGCATTGGTTTGATAAATAACAGGACGACCATCCTGTTTAAAAAGCCATTCTTTTTTTACCGCAATGCCATAGGGTTCATATCGTAAAAGTTCTGCATTCGGTTTATCTCGATTGCGCAATACAAATTTAAACAATGAAACGAATTCAGAAACAGGTGTTTCAGTAAAACAAACACATTTATGAGATTCTCCACAAGATCCTCTTATATAATTGTTTGAACCTTTGAGTATCTTCTGTTCCAAAATTTCCATTAGAATATCACTGGCAGGCTTTTGTTGAGTGCGTCTTGTCCAATGAAATAAATAGTGACTCAAATCTCGTCTAACGGATTGAATTTCTCTTTTCATAATCACAGCTTTATCTAAAATCTTACGATAAGGTTATTTTTCCTTTGGCCTGCTAAGTGCTCTTGCGTTTAGGCCATTTCATGAATCACTTAGTCGCAACCACCCCTTGGGTTGGGTGGAGCAAATTAAGGCTGGTCGTTTTTTTGAACCCCACCATGCCCAACCAACGTTTGAAATCTTTGATCGAAAAAACATCGCCCTGTTCGGTGGAAAGCAGCATGTTCATGGCAAAAAGTAAGTTCACTTCGGGTGCGGTGCGAAGGTCGTTAACCAAAAATTCTGCCACAATAATTTTGCCGCCCACTTTTAATGCGTCATAGGCCTTCTTTAACAAACGACGGGTTTCTGCCTCGCCTACCCCATGACAAATGTGGCCTAAGATGATTAAGTCGAAGGCCTCTACCCCAAAATTAAATTCTTTGAGATCGCCGCCTAAAAATTGAAACTGTTTACCTAAACGAAATTTTTGCACCTGTTCTTGGGCCACTTGCAAAACCCCCGGCAAATCCATGGCCACAATTTGGCACCCAGTATCGGCCAAGGCACAGGCAATGCTCCAGGGAGCGGCCCCACAGGCCACATCGAGAATTCTTGGTGCTTTAATGGTTTTTCCTAGCCCTAACTTTTTAGCTAAATGAACAGCCGATAAATAATTCACACTAAAGAGGGCCTTGGCCAATTCTTGAAAAAAGAGGGTTTGCGCCTCAGGGGTAATGGCTGCGGTAACAGGTTTCCCACTTTTTAGGCAATCGCTTAAACCGTCCCACTTATCTTGAAATTGACTCACCCCCAACAGGTAAGCACCAATATATCTTGATTCTCCACGAACTAAAAAGGTCGCTGCTTCGTGGCCTAGTTTATATTGAGATTTTAATTTTTGCAGCAGGCCCATGCCCACCAGGGCATCTAACAAAAACCGCGCCGAACGCAGTGGCAAATTTAATTGTTTGGTTAATTTATCAAGGGTGGTTTGATTGTGATGAATCAGAGAAAAAAGATCTAACTGCAAAGCAACGTTCAAAATCTTTGCCCGTGCCGGGCCGTAAAGAACAGATTGAAGGATTTGCGGTTGAATGTCTTGGCTTTTAGTTGGGGCACTCATTGTATGGCATAAGTCCTCTGTATAGGCTACAGATTGCGAGGATTATGTGGCGAGAGAAGGAAGATGAGCAAAAAGCCCGCAGGCGTACCCTAAGGTACGTCGAGGACTTTTTGCGAAATCTGACGCGCTCGCAGCCCATAAGCCGAAGCAAGCTGTAGCCTATACAGATGACTTGTTAGTAAGACCAACATGCACCAACCCCCGATGATTTTATTAACCATCGGGGGCTGCATGCTTGTTTAGGAGAGGGGAAATTTTTCAATTCATCAGGGCACAAACTCATCGGCACCTATATCAAAGCTACCGGAGGCCCGAGTATTACCGTCGATATCGTTGGTAATCCCAGTTACATTCATACCATCATCAACCCCTGGGCTTGAAGCGTTGGCCAAATGATAATTGGTTGCGCTAACGAATTGGGGAAGATCAACGAGGTTATCGCTCGCCATGGGCAAGGCATTAAGATCCGCCAGAGTTGTGACCGTCAGTGCTGGCATGGCAGCATAATACAACACAACAAAATCGGAACGAATCAGGTTATTACGCAGATCGGTGATCGTGGTATTAGCATCGCCACGATGAATCCCCACTGTCACTGGAGTCAAGGCTGCTTGGGCTGAAGTGATGATATTATTGATAATCGCCACTTCGCTGGCATCACCGCCGGCGGGGTCCGACACCTGAATAGCACGAGTTATCGCCGTACTATTCGCCACCAGAGTGTTATTGATGATATCCAGCAATAGATCTTGGGCATATACTCCATAACTCGCTAGGCTCGCCAAACCGCTCACCAAGAAATTATTTGCAATAAGGGTTTCAGTACTGTTGCTACCGGCATTGAGCAACACGGATACTGTGACAAGCGAAGGATTAACGCTATCACCCGTAAAGGTATTGCGAACCACGCGGGCAGAATTAAAATATTGATCTGGGCTTAGAACCCCACCGCTAAACTGCACACCTAAGGCTAATCCTACAGAATAAACACTGGCACTGGCGATTTGCACGCGGTTGGCTTCCATATCTAAAGAGATTTGGGTCGTAGGGTCACCACCATAAAGCATCACGCCAACACTAGCCACAGTACCTGAACCCACGGTAATGGTATTATCTTCGAGGGTTAGTTCGTAACTAGTACCTGGTATAGCCAAACCAATGATCCCAAAGGCACCTGCACCTGGCCCTGTAACATTGCCCACCTCAATGGTATTATGCAAAACTTGCGGGGCATGGCTACCAGGGGTAACCCCATACAAGACCATCCCATAAGATGAGTCGCCCGCATGACCCGCTAAACTAATTGCATTGTATTCAATCGTAGGAGAACCATTCACAATCACAAAACCACCTACACCATTGGTTGTTTCGGTGCGAAAACCACTTATGACTGAATCATGACCTGTCTCTGAAGTTGTTAGGGCAATTAAGCCTAAAAAGGCAGTTCCATTCACCAAAGAAACAAAGGTTTGAGGATTGCGTTCGCGCAGGCTGCCTGAAAGTGGGCCAAAACCACCATACATACGAACCCCGCGCATTAAAACGTTAGTAACTTGGGGATAAGTTCCACCTGCGACGTAGACATCTTTGGTGGGATCTAATACCGCTTCATCCACACCCTTTTGTAGGGTTTGGTAGGGATTTGAAATAGACCCATCGCCGGTTACGTCATTACCATCGGCTGCCACCCACAGGGCATTCGTTAAATTACCATCGATGCCATCACAGTTGGTGTCGGCAAGGTTGTTGTCAGGAAGATCGGAGGCACCGGGAAAGGCACTGGCATTTAAATCGTTACAATCACTGGACATAGCTCCAATCCCATCACCATCAGCATCATCGTCACAGGAATCACCCATGGAATCACCATCAAGATTAGCCTGATCGGCATTGGCTACTGCAGGGCAATTGTCACTAGCATCAACGACTCCGTCGGCATCGGTATCACTCGGACTACCAGGACCACCAGGACCTCCAGGCCCACCAGGACCTCCAGGCCCACCGGGGCCACTGGCTGCTCCACCGCAACCCGTCCAAGCTAAGATTGAAATAAAGGAAAAATAAAAGAATAGATTAAAGAGTTTATTTTTAAATCGGGGCTTCATGACTTATCTCCTCAAAGGCTCATGGCGTGCCCCACACCAAGATTATCGCCTCCCTTTGACTTTGGAGTTGTGAATTATGTTAAAATTTTTGTACTTATTTTATAATATATTGAATTTATTAGTTTTTTTATATTATAAAAATTCTAAACTTGTACATTTTATGATAAATAAAATACATGTTCCTAGAAAATGTGGGTACACACCGGACGCTCCCCAGATGACGGAGGAACAAAAAAAGCCCCTGGGTTTTTGACCCAGGGGCTCTTCTTCCATAAGCTAGCAATCGATTAACCGTTAGGCTTTTTAAAGCACTTCGTCTGCACCAATATCATAACTACCCGCGGTTCTAGCTTGTCCATCGATATCGTCGGTGACATCGCTTAAATCAGCACCGTCATCAACTCCAGGGCTACTGGAACTTGCCAAGTGAAGATCTAACGCACCCACATTGGCAAATTCTGGAACATCTTCAATGTTATCAATCGCAAATGCCAAGGCATTCAGATCAGTGATCGAACCAATGGTGGTTACTCCATCAAAGAAATATTTTGTAAAATCTTCGTGGAATAGGTTGTTATTGACATCTAACACCTGAATCATGGCACCACCGGCAGCATAAATCCCTATGTCGGTTGGGCCAATAGCATCTAACGAAGTCAGAATATTATTGATCACTCGCACATCGGTAATATCAGCTGGGTCTGATCCCACGGCATAAACAGGAAGCTGGACAGATGCCGCTGCACTCGTAGCAAGCGTATTGTTGTAAGCATTAAGATCTGACGACAAGGTCATCATCCCAATACTAACCGTTCCCTTACCTGCAACAACCATGTTATTTTGGGCCATGGCGGGGCTACCGGTATTTTTATTAAACCCAATGCCCGTTGCCATGGTAGTAGAAGGAGTGACACGATCACCCAAGACGGTATTACGAGCGACAGTTGCTTGAGTATAAAACGCGCTGGATAAAGCACCACCCACCGTTTTTACACCTAATAAGACGCCTATTGAATAGTTACTAGCCTTCACCTGCACCTTATTACCGGTGACCGTAAAGGAGGCTTGAGCGAGCACCGTATTGCCCCATCCCATAATTCCAACAACAATATTATTAGCAGTATCAACCGAGATATCGTTGTTTTGAATGGTAGGCTTAATATGGAACCCATCAACACCGTTAAACATGATGATACCCACGTTGACGCCCGTAGCATCGGCATTGGGACCTACGGTAATTTTATTATTGGTAATAATGGGTTCGGTATTTGCTCCCGCCGGGAAGGGGTAAACCGCAATGGCATAACGAATGGAACTCGAACCACCTGGCACCACGAATTCGTTATCTTCAATGGTTGGGCTACCCTTCACCACTGCAGCGCCGGCCGCAGATTCAATTCTAAAACCGGCCAATACTGATTCATGGCCTGTTTCAGGGTTAGTGAAAACAACCAGACCTAAAAATGCTGCACCGTTAATATTTGAAACTAAGGCATCGGGATCGCGAGGCCGAGTTGTTCCGTCATAGGCACCAAAACCACCATACACGCGAACTCCACGCATAACCAGGTTCACAACATGGGGATAAGAGCCTTGCACCACATACACATCCTTTGTAGGATCAAGCACGGCTTCGTCGATACCTTTTTGAATAGTTTTGTAAGGATTATTAATGCTACCATCACCGGTAGCATCGTTACCTTCGGTCATCGACACCCAAAGGGCAGCAGTCATCGTGCCATCTAAGCCATCGCAGTTGCTATCAACTAGCAATGAATCGGGAAAATCGCTTGCACCAGGGTTAACCGTTGCATCGAGATCATTACAATCTCCGGCAGTAGCTAAAACACCATCGCCATCGGCATCAGTATCACAGACATTACCCAAACCATCGCCATCTAAATCGGCTTGATCAGGGTTAGCAATGCTGGGGCAATTATCGGATGCATCAGCTATTGCATCTAAATCGGCATCTGGTGCACCACCACCGGGGCCAGGCGCTGCAGCGCCACCGCATCCGCTTAAGAAACTTAAAGTTAGACTGCTGAGAAGAAAAGTACTGAAAAGTATTTTTCTGAGGTTAGGGGCTTTCATGATAGACCTCCATATCTTGGTCCGTGTGCCCCTTGGTCCAATTGATAGTAGGCACATTATAAAATTATTTATTCAATGTAAAGAAAAAAATGAATAAATTATAAAATAATTTGTTTATTTAAAATAATACTATATTTATTAGATATTTACCTCCTCCGTCATAAAGAAAGAAAAATTCCATTATTGGGAAAGTGGGAAAGAATAAATGACCGTATGCAGTTTATTTTGTGATAATTGTCAAGAAATCAGGGCAATGATTAAGTCGACACAACGTAGCTTTTATGGAGACTAGCTCCGAATTCATTCATGGCATCACTCTCTAGTACACTCTTGTAGATATTCTAAGCCATTGTTTTTACGTTGTGAATTTACAAGGCTTCCATTGACATAAGGCTTTAAGCTTTGTTAAGAACTGGGGCCTTTTTTTATGTGACTAGTAGAGTCAGTAGCTCAGTCGGTAGAGCACTGCCCTTTTAAGGCAGGTGTCCTGGGTTCGAATCCCAGCTGACTCACAGAAATTTGTCCCCTTCGTCTAGAGGCCTAGGACACCACCCTTTCACGGTGGATACATGGGTTCGAATCCCGTAGGGGACGCAATGTTGTTCATGTGATGAGCAGCTTAACCATAAGGAGGTAATAGTGGAAACAGGTACAGTAAAGTTTTTTAATGAGGATAAGGGTTTTGGATTTATCACACCTGACAATGGTGGCAAAGATCTCTTTGTCCATTCTTCAGCCATAGTGAATGGCCCAATCGCCAAAGATGACAAGGTTGAATTCGAAATCGGTGAAGGGAAAAAAGGCCCTTGCGCCGAAAAAGTAAGTCGCAAGTAGCAGCTCACTAAACCAGAATACATTTGTCTCAAAGATTGAACCGCTCAGATGTCGGTCCCCTGAGTAACCAATTTCATGACGAAGGAAGCAAAACATTCATAGTGTTTATTTTTCCTTCTTATGGGAGAGAATTTTATCAATCTCAGAAAAATGATTAAAGAGACTTTGGATCTCCTCTTTAACAATGATGGTACGTTTTAAAAATGAACACTGGCCAAAACAAAATTAAAGGGCTTCTAGAAAAAGAAGCAATGTCAGAAGCTGAGTATTCATATTTATTATCACTTATTCGTAAACAACTTGAAATCATTAATGACACTTCTAGCTTTGATTACGTAAAGTTATTCTGCGATTGGGCACTTCATGCAGAAATTAGTAAATCTTCAACTGGTTCCTTTCTAGTAGCAAGTATCAATACAGCTTTGAATGCCGTTAAAGACAGTGACACAGATCAAGTTATAAAAAAGATATCCTCATCATTAATGACAAAGTTTCGTGAACAAATCAGGAACTTTTTGGTTCAAACTAAAATGTCGCCGGCCATAGTTGATGGCTATCAATCTTGGATAGACTTCCTGAGAAATATCTTGGAAATAATATCACACAGTCCAGTTATACTTAAAGCAAAGCATGAAGCGGATGTAGCCTCTAATCCATTAAAAGCAGGAATGTGGGCACAAGCAGTATCAATCGTAAAAATAAATTTTGATAAGTTAGTTAACGAAAACTCTACATCTGAAAAAGAAACTTATTGCTTGATGGTTTTTACAAGTGATTCGACTAAGATCGTGGTTCCAATAACTCCAGCAATATAAAGATTTTACTAAATTCAAATAGTCGTAGAATGGAGCAGATGATGGATACGGTACTACTTCTTGGTGCAGGAGCGAGTCATGGCTCTGACACTTTGGATGTTCCACCGTTGGGTAATGAATTGTTCGACGCTTTGTGTCGTTTCAACCCTGATGGTTGGGGCGCAATCACCGGAGAGCTTGCTCAACATTTCAGAACTGATTTCGAAAATGCCATGCAGTCTGTATCACAGCAAAGTCTCGCGCCCTTGCAAAGGGCAATGGCCGCATACTTCTTTGCATTTTATCCAAACCAATCGAACCTCTACGTGGCACTGGCTAATCGGATAGCGGCTCGCAAATGGGCAGGGGCAATTTGTACGCTCAATTATGAGCGACTCCTCGAGTTGTCTCTTATGCATGCTGATGTTCAACCCTTTATCGTATCCCCTCCGGCTGTTCGTCATGCGATCGAATTATGTTTACCACACGGTTGCTGCCATCTTTTTTGTGATTCTGCTCGTGGTCAATCAGGGGCTGTGGTGTTTAGTGGATATGATGTACGAACAGATGGCACAATGAGCGTAGTTGCAGATCCACATCGGCATGGGGCTCGAATCACTCAAGGTGCATTTCCTCCTGTCATGAGCTACTTTGAGCCTCAGAAGCGCACAACCGCAGAGCATTCGTTTATTGAAGGACAACGCAATCGATGGAGTGCGCTGGCTTCATCAGCCAAAACTATTGTGGTAATTGGTGTTCAAGTTCGGCCACATGATGACCATATTTGGAACCCGATCGCAGCAAGCCCGGCCAGAGTGGTGTACTGTAGTGGTCCCTCCGCCGCTGATGGCTATGCCGATTGGGCAAAAACACATCGAGTCACTCAAAACGATCGAGTACTGAAGGGGTATTTCAAAGAGGAGTTTGATCCGCTCTGCTGTGAGTTAGGGCTAAGATAAAAGAAAATGAGGTCGTGACATTTTGTCACAACCTGCCAATTACGAGCGTTTAGGAATATCCCATTCGAAGTAGGTATCGAGAATTACGGATTTAGAGGCAATGTTCGATAATTGCATCGCTGGGGACGCAAAAAAAGCCAGACAATTTAAAATAGTTAGGCTTTTTCATTTGTAGCTTTTCTCCAGCCATTCGTTGGACTTCTGAATTCTTTATCCTCCAAAAACATTTGTTGACTTATTTACTCTATTGAATATTTACTATATTAAATGTATACTATTTTAGAACACAAGGAAGTAGTTAAAACTCTCAAGAAAGTTCCTTTTGAGATTCAAAAGAACTACCTCGCTTGGAAACGAATTGTGGAACTGGAAGGAAACCAAGGACTCCGGTTCATCAAAGGCTTTCATGATGAAGCACTTAAGGGAGAATGGAAGGGATTTCGCTCCTCTAGACTGAACAAGCAATGGCGCGTGATTTATAAGGCCGATCACGAGCAATTAACGGTGTATGTAATGGAAGTGAACCCTCACACCTATTAAAGAAAGGGGATTTTATGAAAAAGATTAACAAAAAAGATTTTGTTTCGGCACAAGACCCTGTATCGATGACCCCAGGTGAAATGCTGGCCACCCTCCGTAATTTACAGGAATTTACGCAAAGCAAGCTAGCCGAGAAAACGGGCATGACTCAAGCTAATATTTCCAGCATGGAGTCCGGACGACAACAAATCGGAAGAGACCGCGCCCTCGTACTGGCCAAAGCTCTCAAAGTACACCCTGCGGTTATCATGTTTCCTAATTATAGAGTTGTTGATGAAGCAGCTTAGGAGTGTCTCTATGTATTAGATTACTGCTCAAATAGTACATTACGAATTAACAACCATATGTCATTTATTAGAAAATCAGATTTTTCCCCACTGCCAAAAAAACGTAACAGTAAGTTGTGGCGTTATATTGATTTTCCAAAGTTTGAATCTCTTATTCAAAAAAAGACTCTTTACTTTGCTTCTGCTAAAGAATTTACAGATACTTTTGAAGGCTCAATTACACAGCCCGATCAGCAAATTTGGAAACAAGAAATGTCTAAGCTTCAATTAGACCAGCTTCACTATATTTCGCAAAAATCAATTGCATTTGAGAAACTTCGTGGACTTACTAAGATCAATTGCTGGCATCTAAGTGAACACGAGTCTGATGCCATGTGGAAAATATACTTACAACAGGAAAAGGGAATTGCGTTACAAACGACTATCAGCCGATTTTTTTCAGCACTTAAACCATATCGATTGCAACCTGAATATGACGATGAAATTATATGGATAGGCAAAGTTCAGTATCTAGATTACAGAAAAGAACCGTTGCCATCCTCCAGCATGTTGGATCGTTTCTTTTGCAAAAAAAGAAGTTTTGCATATGAATCAGAAGTGCGTGCAGTTATCTCACTTCGCACAGCTGAGGAATTTGGTGTTAGAATTCCAGATGAGGGTATTTTCGTTCCTGTTGATTGTTCTAGATTAATTCAACGTATCTATATTGCACCAGGACTCGAGCCAAACTTTTACCAGAAGATTAAGGTATTACTCGAAAAAAACAATCTCAATAATATCCCTATTGAACAATCAGAGTTAGATGATAAGGCCGTCTACTAGTTGACCGAGGCATTAATCAGAATGACTGAAATAAGTCATGCTGATTGCTTTTAACTTCTCTCATGCCAAACCAACCCCGCTATGCAATCATTGAAATTTTATTGCATGCTTATAAAAAGCAGGGACAAAAAATACCCCTCCGAGAACGAGCAGTTGCTATTAAAAGAATGAAGAAAGTTCGTAAGCGATCAAGCAAGTCCATCTTACAAGCGGTAAGGAAATGATATAAAAGATCTGCCATAACCAGGAGGTGATGAATGGCAGACATCAATAAGCGTGAGGCGAGGGAGCGGCATTGGCAGGGGAAGATTGAGGCAC